>JBJDYY010000202.1:0-2088 GCA_051867715.1 Candidatus Avispirillum sp. | reverse complement strand
AATCGGCTCTCTTGAAGCCGGTAAGCGCGCCGATATCATTATTTGCGATGATGATTTCAATATAATAAAAACTATTATCGGAGGTACGACACGATATGAATGCAAATGAAATCAAAGCTTATTCCAACGGCAAAAACAACGGCGTAAAGGTGTTCGTTGCAGGCAGCTATGAGGCTCTTTCCAAGAAAGCCGCTTCCATCGTCGCAGGCGCCATTAACAACAAGCCCTCCTTTATTCTGGGTCTTGCTACCGGTACATCTCCCATCGGACTTTACTCCGAGCTTGCAAACCTCAATCACGAGGGCAGAGTGGATTTTGCCAATGTTACCACCTATAACCTTGACGAGTACTATCCCATCGACCCCGCAAACGACCAGTCCTACCGCTATTTCATGAACAAGCACCTGTTCGACGATATCAATATTGATAAGGCAAGAACTCATGTGCTGTTCGGTCAGGCTCCCGACTGGAAGGTGGAGTGCGCCGAGTACGACGCCGAGATCGAAGCCGCAGGCGGCATCGACCTTCAGGTTCTGGGCATCGGCAACAACGGTCATATCGGCTTTAACGAGCCCGGCAACGACTTTATCTGGGAGACTCACAGAGTAGAGCTTACCGAAAGCACCATCGAGGCTAACTCCAGACTGTTCAACAGCGCCGACGAGGTTCCGAGAGCGGCTCTGTCCATGGGTATCGGCAATATTATGTGCGCCCGTCAGGTAGTTCTGGTAGCTAACGGTCCCAAGAAGGCTCAGGCTATTCATGACGCTCTTGAGGGACAGATCACCCCTTGGTGCCAGGCTTCCATTCTTCAGCTCCATCCCAATGTGACCTTCATCCTTGACGAGGACGCAGCTTCCATGCTGGAAAAGTATAAGGCTATCTGACAATAGCTTTGCCGCATACGCGGCAGTTGTGCGCAGTGCGTAAAAAACCGAAAAGAAAGGCATTTTGCAAAATGATAAAAGCTATACTTGACCCCCAGTTTCAGCCTATGGTTAAGGTCGTTTCCGACTATAAGGCGGCCGTTGCAAAGGCGGGAGGCGTTCCTCTCGTTATTGCGGTAGAGAGAAACAAGGGCTATGTTTCCACCTATAAGCTTGATGTTTATAAGGACGGAGAGGGACACGATGAGGAAAGCTACGGTGTCGTAGAGCGTATCGTAAAGACACTTCTGTGGGTTTACGGCGGCTTTAAGATCACCGTTGCAGGCTCCCGCAAAATTTACGAGGGCATCGCTGCCGCATACCGGAAGGGCGGCGCCAGAGAGTTTGACGCGGACTTTATGGCTCGCGTTTATGAGCGCCCCTTTGAGGTAGTCTATGTGGAAAACGCAGCCGATGCTCCTGCGGAGCGCCAGGCGGCTGACCCTGTAGGACGCCATCTTGACGGCTGCCGCATCGGCTTTGACGCCGGCGGAAGCGACCGCAAGGTAAGCGCCGTTATCGACGGCGAGACCGTATATTCCGAGGAAGTCGTATGGTTCCCCAAGCTTCAGAGCGATCCCGATTATCACTATCAGGGCATCCTTGAGGCTATGAAAACCGCAGCATCCCATATGCCACGCGTTGACGCTATCGGCGTTTCCTCCGCAGGCGTGTATATCGACAATAAGATCATGATAGCCTCCCTCTTTCTCAAGGTTTCCGATGAGGACTTTGAGAAAAAGGTAAAGACCATGTACCTTGATGTTGCCCGCGAGATAGGCAAGGATATTCCCATTGAAGTGGCAAACGACGGCGATGTTACCGCCCTTGCCGGCGCAATGGACCTTAACGACAGCAATGTGCTGGGCGTTGCCATGGGTACCAGCGAGGCCGCAGGCTATGTTGACTCACAGGGCAATATTACCGGCTGGCTCAACGAGCTTGCTTTCGTACCCGTAGACTTCTGCAAGGACGCTATGGTAGACGAGTGGAGCGGCGATTACGGCTGCGGAGTTAAGTATTTCTCCCAGGACAGCGTAATCAAGCTTGCACCTGCGGCAGGAATTGAGCTTGACGAGAATCTGTCTCCCGCCGAAAAGCTTAAGGTTGTTCAGAAGCTTATGGCAGAGGGCGACAAGAGAGCAGCGGCAATATACGATAC
>JBJDYY010000201.1:0-9755 GCA_051867715.1 Candidatus Avispirillum sp. | reverse complement strand
ATGCGGCAAGCGAGAAAAAGCACAGAAGAAAGTAAACTCTCTTCTGTGCTTTTTCCATCGCTTTACGGACGGAAACGCCGTCCGCCCCTGCGGCTAATGTTCAATTTGATTTTCTCTCTTTCTGTGGGTAGCCACAAGTCTGCTATCGACACGCTCATTAGCGTTGCTACGCTTCTATAGCGATACTTGAAACTTAGGCTGACGGGACAAGCTCCTTTTCATTTAGTCGAATGTGTTGTGCCCTTGCAACGTAACGCCTTGCAGTTCTGACCTGTCGAGAGGAGGGGAGAGATTCTAAAGGGAGGGGAGGAGACCCATCGTCTCCCCTCCCTTTAGCCGTGCGGGGTGGCTCGGAGGGGCTGCTGCCGGGACAGCAGTCCCTTCGAATATTCCTTACTCCACCTCTGTCAGCTAATAATCAAGTCTGAACTCTATACCAATAACAATTCAGTTAAACATTGCTTTCATTCCGCAGCTCCCGCTCGGCGCAGTCAAGCGCCGCCGCCGTAACATCGTCCATATCCAGATACTTGTAAAGTCCCAGCCTGCCGCCGAATATTACTCTGCCCTCGCAGCGGGCAAGAGCCTCGTATTTTGCGTACAGAGCGTTATTCTTTTCGTCGTTAACGGGATAGTACGGCTCCGCCCCGCGGGTCCAGTCGGCCGGATACTCTCTTGTTATAACCGTTTTCGGCTGGGTGCCGAATTCAAAATGCTTGTGCTCGATTATGCGTGTATAAGGCACCTCGTAATCCGTATAGTTCACCACGGCGCAGCCCTGATAGTTTTGCATATCCAGCACCTGCGTTTCAAAGCGCAGGCTTCTGTACTCCAACGCCCCCAGACGGTAGTCGAAATATTCGTCTATCATACCTGTATAAAGCACCCGCTTCGCAAGCACTGACAGCTCTCCCCGGCGCTGGTTGTAATCCGTGGAAAGGCGCACATCGCACCCCTCCAGAAGCTTTTTCACAAGAGCCGTATAGCCACCCTCGGGTATGCCCTGCCAGCGGTCGCTGAAATAGTTGTTGTCATAAGTAAAGCGCACGGGCAGGCGACGGATTATGAAAGCGGGAAGCTCACTGCACGGCTTGCCCCACTGCTTTTCCGTATATCCCTTTACCAGTTTTTCGTATATGTCCCGCCCCACGAGACTCAGCGCCTGCTGCTCAAGATTTTCAGCCTCGCCGCAGACTTCAAGAGCGCGCTGACGCTCAATTTCCGCCTGCGCCTCGGCGGGGGTGCGCACACCCCACAGCTTTGAAAAGGTATTCATATTAAAGGGCAGATTATACACCTCACCTCTGTATACCGCAATGGGGCTGTTTGTATAGCGGTTAAAGGAGGCAAAGCGGTTTATGTAATTCCACACCTTTTCGCTGTCCGTATGGAATATATGGGCGCCGTAGCGGTGGACATTTATGCCCTCGACATTTTCGGTGTATACATTTCCGCCGATATGATCTCTCTTGTCAATAACAAGGCATTTTTTGCCCGCGTCGGTCATTTGGCGCGCAAATACGGCGCCGTAAAGACCCGCGCCCACTATAAGATAATCGTAATCGTACATTTACTTCTCCTGCTTTTTCTTAGCTGCCCCGTTTTGTGAAAAATCGGGGGTATAGCGGCTTCCCACACTTGCCGCGTCCTGACAGTAGCCCTGAAAGCCCATTTCAAGGGCAGCGTTTCTTACGCTTTCATACTCAAATGTTGTCACTCTGCGCCGCAGAGACTTCATACTTTCGGGCGCAAACTCCGGTGTATACTGACTCATAAGGCTGAGAATAACATTTTCCGCTCCTACCGCGTCAGCCACGCGGCGAAGCGCCCCTGCGGAGTCATGTCTGCCGCCGGGCAGCACCAGATGGCGCACTATAACGCCGCCGGTCATCATTCCGTCTTCAGAAAACCGGGGTCTGCCCGCCACCCGCACCATAGCTTTGAGCGCTTCGGCTGCATAAGCTACATAATCACCGCAGGCGCTGAGACGGGCGGCAAAGCCGTCGTCTCCGTATTTGAAATCCGTAAGAAAAATATCCGCGTATCCTTCCAGCGCCTCTACCGTGGAAGCAAGCTCATAGCCGCCCGTATTGAACACCGCGGGAACGCGGGGGCGGCGTATATCCATAGCTTCAATGATTTGTGAAGTGAAATGGGTGGGGGAGACGAAATTTATATTGTAGGCTCCCGCCTCCTCAAGCCTCTGCATTTCCTCTGCAAGGCGGCGAGGGGAGTATATCTCGCCCTCTCCTCCTCGGCTTATGGCCTTGTTTTGGCAAAAAACGCACTTCAGGGGACAGCCTGTGAAAAACACGGCGCCGCTGCCTCTTTCGGGGTCGGTGCCGCTGATGCAGGGCTCCTCCCATTTGTGCAGCATGGTGCGCGCCACTCTCATTTCGGCGCCCTCTCCGCAGGCACCTCGGGAAGCATACCTGTCCGCCCCGCACTGTCGGGGGCACATACGGCAGTCTGAAAGATCGAATTTCATAATATATCTGAATATATCGGACGGGGAGGGCATTGCCCTCCCCTTTTTCGTTATGGCTTACTGGCCGTCATCGGCGCTGACGGCTTCGGTATAAAGTTTATACAGGTTTTCGTTTTTCACGGTAAAATACACCGCGTCGCTGCCGCCGCCTATAATGAACTCATTTTCACCCATGACAAATACGGGAATGGGATCGCCGCTTGCCGCAACGAACAGGAGAATATCCTCGCTGTCTGACACATCGTTTTTCTTAACGGTTTTTCCCACTGTGCTTTCGTTATACGCCTGAACAAAGGCTGCCGTGTCAAGCGACTCTCCCGTGGAGGAAAGGTAAACCGCGCTGACTCTTTCGGCGTCAAGTACCTCAAGCTCCGCTTTTGCTCCGCAGGCGGCAAGGGCGGTGCAAAGTACGGTAAGCGCCGCAAGGACTGCAATTATCTTTTTAATATTTGTTTTCATTTTCAAAAGACCTCCTGATTTTGCGCCCGGGGCGCGTATTAGGTAGGGGCTGTGCGTTTCGGCGCGTTTTTCGCGCCTTTATACGGGTTCATTATATCAAAATCGGCAGATATTGTCAATACGGCAATACGGCACGCGGCTGCTCCCCGTCGGCTGCCATCCGACGGCTGACGCCGCGTTTTGCGCTGCGTCGTCTGCCGGCATCAGTCGCAAAGCTTCTTTTTAAGATACTGACCCGTATAGGATTTCTTGCATTTTGCCACCTGCTCCGGGGTGCCGCAGCAGACTATATTTCCGCCGCCGTCGCCCCCCTCGGGTCCCAGGTCGATAATATAGTCGGCAGTTTTTATTATATCCAGATTGTGCTCGATAACAAGCACTGTGTTGCCCTGATCAACAAGACGCTGAAGAACCTCAATAAGCTTTTCCACATCGGCGGAGTGCAGACCCGTGGTAGGCTCGTCAAGCACATATATGGTTCTGCCCGTGCTTCTCTTTGAAAGCTCCGTGGCAAGCTTAACTCTCTGCGCTTCTCCTCCCGACAGAGTGGTGGAGGACTGACCTATTTTCACATACCCCAGCCCCACATCGCACAAGGTTTTCAGTCTTCCGGAAATACGGGGAATGTCCGCGAAAAACTCCGCGCCTTCCTCCGCTGTCATTTCAAGCACATCGGCAATACTGCGCCCCTTGTACTTTACTTCAAGCGTCTCCCTGTTGTACCTTTTGCCGTGGCACACGTCGCAGGTGACATACACATCGGGAAGAAAGTGCATTTCTATCTTTTTGACGCCGTCACCCTCGCAGGCTTCGCACCGTCCGCCCCGCACATTAAAGGAAAATCTGCCCGATTTGTACCCGCGGAGATTAGCGGCGGGGGTCTTGGCGAAAAGCTCTCTTATGTCGGTGAAAAGTCCCGTATAAGTGGCGGGATTGGAGCGCGGCGTTCTGCCGATGGGGCTTTGGTCTATGTCGATGATCTTGTCAAGCGCTTCAATCCCCAGTATCTCCTTATGCTTGCCCGGGTATGTCTGAGCGCGGTTAAGCTTTGCGGCAAGGGAGCGGTATATGACGGAATTGACAAGAGAGGACTTACCGCTGCCGGATACTCCCGTCACGCAGACGAAACAGCCGAGGGGAATATTTACGTCAATATTTTTCAGGTTGTTTTCGCAGGCGCCCACCACGGTAAGAAAGCTGCCGTTGCCTTTTCTGCGCACCTTGGGCACTTCGATTTTTCTTCTGCCGGAGAGGAAAGCGCCGGTGACGGACTTTTCGTCCTTTTTGATTTCCTCCGGAGTGCCGGAGAATACCACCTCGCCGCCGTGTACTCCCGCGCCCGGTCCTATATCAACGATATAGTCGGCAGCCTCCATGGTCTCCTCGTCGTGCTCCACCACTATGACGCTGTTGCCTATGTCTCTCAGGCGTTTAAGGGTGTCAATAAGTCTGCCGTTATCTCTTTGATGAAGTCCGATGCTGGGCTCGTCCAGAATATACAGCACTCCCGCAAGGGAGGAGCCTATCTGGGTGGCAAGTCGAATTCGCTGAGCTTCGCCGCCGGAAAGGGTTCCGCTTCGGCGGGAAAGGGTCAGGTATTCAAGTCCCACGGACACAAGAAAACCGAGACGCGATTTCAGCTCTTTTATTATCTCACGGGCGATCTGCATCTGTGCGTCCGTAAACTCCAGAGAGTTTACGAATTCAAGGGATTTTGCCACCGACATGGAGCAGAACTCATCGATGTTCTTTCCGCCCACCGTTACAGCAAGAGAGGCGGGGGAAAGTCTGCTGCCGCCGCAGTCGGGGCAGGGCAGCTCCTCCAGAAACTGATCGTAGTAGTCCTGTTCCGCACCGCCCTGAGCCATGCGGGAGGAAATCATCTTGATTACTCCGTCATACCTTACTTTCTGACGGCGCACATAGCCGCCGAAGCCGCGGCTTATATCGTAAATTTCCTCACCCGTGCCGTAAAGCAGAGCTTTCATGGCAGAATCGGAGAAGGTTTCAAGAGGCTGATCCATGGTAAAGCCGTGATGTCTGCCCACCTCGGCAAACAACGGTCCCATCCATGTATCGGGTCCCAAAGTTTTGAAGCCGTTGACGGCTATTCCGCTTTCAAGCAGGGACAGGGAGCGGTCGGGCATAATGCGGTCTATGGATATGCGCTGCATAACGCCCAGTCCCGAACAGCTTTTGCAGGCGCCGAAGGGATTGTTGAAGGAGAACATTCTGGGCTCCAGCTCTCCGAGGCTTACACCGTGCTCGTCGCAGGCGTAGTTGGTGGAAAACTGGTACTCCGTTTCCTCCTCCCCGTCTCCGGGCACGGTGGCGATAACCAGTCTGCCGCCGCTTTCTCTCAGGGCGGTCTCCACGCTGTCGGAAAGGCGCGTGCGCAGCTCCGGCTTCATTACAAGCCTGTCCACAACTATATCTATATTGTGTTTCTGATTTTTCTCAAGTTCAAAGACCTCGGAAAGGTCGTATATTATACCGTCGCACCTTACCCTTGTAAAGCCGCTTTTCTTTGCGGACTCAAACACCTTTTCGTGACGTCCCTTTTTGCCGCGCACAACGGGAGACAGCACCATAAAGCGCTTCCCTTCGGGCAGGGACATTATCTTGTCCAGTATCTGATCCGTTGTCTGCTGCTTTATCTCCTTGCCGCATATGGGGCAGTGAGGCACGCCCAGACGGGCGTATAAAAGGCGCAGATAATCGTATATCTCCGTAACGGTGCCCACCGTGGAGCGGGGGTTTTTGGAGGTGGTCTTCTGGTCAATTGAAATAGCGGGGGAAAGTCCCTCGATGGAATCTATATCCGGCTTGTCAAGCTGTCCCAGAAACATACGGGCGTAGGAAGAAAGGCTTTCCACAAACCGTCTGTGTCCCTCGGCGTATATGGTGTCAAAGGCAAGGGAGGACTTTCCGCTTCCGGAAAGTCCCGTAAAGACAACCAGCTCGTCTCTGGGTATGGTCACATCTATATTTTTCAGGTTGTTTACGCGTACACCCTTTACCGTCAGGTATTTCGGCATATTTATGTCCATTCCTTTCTTCGGATTTGTGTCGTTTTCGCCGTAGGCGAAATTTGCCCGTGCTTCGGACGGGGCTCTGAGGCTTTGGTGCCCGGCTGTTTTAAGCTTCTCTGTCCCTCAGCAGCTTTTCTATCCACATACAAAGCTTTTCGCTTGATTTATTTGCAACGGCAACCACTTCTTCGTGGCTGTGCTTTTCCTTGCACAGTCCCGTTGCCATATTTGTAATACAGGCTATCCCCAGGGTTTTGATGCCCATGTAATTTGCCGCGATTGTCTCCGGCACGGTGGACATTCCTACGGCGTCGCTGCCCACTGTCCTGAACATCCGTATCTCCGCCGCCGTTTCATAATAGGGCCCCTGAAAAAATGTATATACGCCGTGCTTTGCTTCGATTCCGAGTTCCTGCGCGGCTTTCTCTGCGGCGTCTCTCAGCTCCCTGCTGTACGGCTCCGACATATCGGGAAATCTTTTTCCGAATCTTTCGTCGTTTGCCCCTATAAGCGGATTGTCGGAGACGGAATTTATAAAATCGTCGATTATCATAAGGTCGCCCGGCTGAAAGGACTCGTTTATTCCGCCGCAGGCGTTGGTCACGATCATTTCGCCGATGCCCAGAAGCTTCATGACATAAACCGGGTATGCCACTTCCTTCATGGAAAAGCCTTCGTAATAATGGAAGCGTCCCTGTAGCGCCATGACCCGCGTTCTGCCGATACTTCCGAACACAAGATTGCCCTCGTGTCCCGCAACGGAGCTTTTGGGGAAATTGGGAATGTCAACGTAGGGAACGGTTTCCCTGTTTTCCATTATATCAACGATTCTGCCAAGACCGCTGCCCAAAATCAGGGCAACATCCGCCTGAGCGTTTACCCTTGAGTTTATATAGTCCGTGCTTTCTTTTACCCTGTCGTAAAACATATCTTTTCTTTCCGTATATATTGCGGCAGACGGCGGTATTTATTTGCCCGCCTTTTCCTCCAGCGCTCTGCCCGTCAGGCTGCCTGCAAGTATAATCTTTCTTTCGTCGTCCGTAAGGCTTCCCAATTCAAAGGTGTGCTCGGTAACGCTGCCGTCCCCGGCGCACAGGTATCCCTTTACGCTTTCGGCGCCGGAGGCAACCGCGGAGCGTATTCCGGGAAGAACGAGCCACTGCCCGCAAAGTATCTCATCTTCGGCGGTGCCCCTGTTCTTGCCTATGCTCATTTCGGAGCAGGTCAGGGGAAGCATACCCCAGTTTATAAGGTTGGAGCGGTAACGCTTGGTGGCGTAGTCTCTGGCAATATTGGCGCTGCCACCCAGCACTCTCTGACAGGACGCAGCCTGCTCGCGGGCGCTTCCGTCTCCGGGGCGCACAGCGCATACAAGGCTGCCCACGCCTACGCTGCCGGAAAGCTTGCCGTATTTTTTCTCGTATGCATCAATTGCCGCTTCCATTTTTTCGTATGCTGCGTCGGACCGGGCGGTCTTTTCGTATTCCTCGCCGTATGCTCTGTGAGCGCAGGCGGAAACCGCGTCGGCTCTGCCCACATATTCGGGGTCGCGGCGGGAAAGGGTGAGCCTTGAAAGCCTGAAGGGGTTGGAACGGTAGGAGGAGGACTCGCCGGAGGGAATAAGCTCGTCGGTAGTGGTGACATCGTCGTCAATGACGGAGGCAACTCCCAGCACCAGGTTGTCGTGGAGCGCTTTCATGCGGGGCCAGTCCTTTATATTGGGGCCGAAAGAAAGTTCTGCCTCGGGGTCTGCCTTGCCGTAGCCGAACCACACGCGCTTTTCGTATATTGAGCTGTCAAAAACATACTCGGGGGTGTTGTATTCCACATCAATTTCGTCGGCTCCCGTCAGAAGTCCGCCGTTTGCGGCGGTTGCCGCAATAGATCTCGCGTCCATAAGCGCCACAGAGGCAAACTGACCCTCGCCGGGTTTGGAGCCCTCTCTGTTGGGGAAGTTTCTGGTGGAATGGCGTATGCTCAGTCCGCCGTTGGCAGGCACATCGCCCGCGCCGAAGCAGGGACCGCAGAATGCGGTGCGAAGCGTAGCGCCCGCACGCATAAGGTCAGCCGCTCTGCCCGTGTCAAGCAGGCGCACAAATGCAGGCTGGCTGGCAGGATAGACGGAAAGGGCGAAGCGGTCTGCTCCCACGGAGCGTCCGCGCAGAATATCGGCGGCGGCGCAGATATTGTCGTAGGTGCCGCCCGCACAGCCGGCGATAACGCCCTGATCCACGCGCACTCTGCCGGTTTCGGGGTCTATCTTGTCGCAAAGGTGCAGAGCGCCGTCCGCAAGTCCCAGCTGAGCCGCACCGCGCTTTTCCACCTCACGCAGAATGTCGGCGGCGTTTTCGTTAAGCTCTCTGACCGTAAAAGCGTTGGAGGGGTGAAAAGGCAGAGCTATCATAGGCTCGATTTCGGAAAGGTCTATTTCCACCGCGCCGTCGTAGTATGCGCCCTCGGCGGGAGACAGCTTTTTATACGCTTCGGGTCTTGAGTGAATCTTAAAGTACCGCTCGGTCTCGCCGTCCGTCTCCCACACGGAGGACAGACAGGTGGTTTCGGTGGTCATTACATCTATGCCGTTGCGGAATTCGATGGGCAGGTTGGCAATGCCGTCGCCGATGAATTCAAGCACCTTGTTTTTTACGAATTTGGAGGAGAAGGTGGCGGATATAAGCGCCAGCGCCACATCCTGAGGGCCTACTCCCGGGCGGGGCTTTCCGGTGAGTCGCACCGCAATTACCTCGGGATAGGACACATCGTAGGTGCGTCCCAGTATCTGCTTAACAAGCTCGGGGCCGCCCTCGCCGATTGCCATGGTGCCCAGTGCGCCGTATCTCGTATGGCTGTCGCTGCCCAGTATCATTTTTCCGCAGCCGCTCATCATCTCGCGCATAAAGGCGTGGATAACCGCCATATGGGCGGGGACATATATAGCGCCGTATTTTTTCGCCGCTGAGAGGCCGAACATATGGTCGTCCTCGTTAATTGTGCCGCCCACGGCGCAAAGGCTGTTATGGCAGTTTGTCAGCACGTAGGGCACGGGAAGCTTTTCAAGACCGCCCGCTCTTGCGGTCATAAGTATGCCCACATATGTTATATCGTGGGACGCAAGGGCGTCGAATTTGATTTTCAGCTCTTTTTCGTTTGAGGAAACATTATGCGAGGACAGGATGGAATAGGCGATAGTGCCTTTTCTGCCCGCGTCGGCGTTGCCCTCCGTCTCAAAATTGCCGTTTCTGTAAAACACTCCGTTTTTTATAAGTTTTACCATTGTTTCCTCCGCTTTTAAGTATGGATTTGTTTTAGACTCTTTATTATACAATATTTTTCAAAAAAAATCAACTGCCGCCGTGCGCTCTGCGGCTGTTTTCGTAAAATAAATTTTTGTTTTTTCTTTCCGCTTTCGCACCGAAAATTTGGCGATGGATGTTGAACGGTTTTTTGATTTCAGACTTGATTGTTAGCTGACAGAAGTGGAGAGAGAATTATTCGAAGGGACTGCTGACCCGGCAGCAGCCCCTCCGAGCCACCCCGACCGGCTAAAGAGAGGGGAGACGATGAATCTTCTCCCCTCTCTTTAGAATCTCTCCCCACTTCTCGACACGGAAGAACATCAGACCGTTGCGTTGAAAGGGCATAGCATATTCGACGAAGTGTAGAGAGTTTGTCCCGTTAGCCTAAACTTAAAGTCTCGTGGCAGAAATAAAGCAACGCTCGGGAGCGTGTCGATAGCAGACTGTTAGCTAACCACAGAAGGCAAGATTTACGAAACT
>JBJDYY010000200.1:0-2095 GCA_051867715.1 Candidatus Avispirillum sp. | reverse complement strand
CGTTTCACTGCGCGAGACCTACGACAGCTTTACGGACACATACAACTGTATGCACATGGTAGGTCTCTATCAGTACAGCGCCCGCGACATTTATATTTCCTCCGGTCTTGAAACCTTTGTGCTGAAAAGGACCGGCGCCGATGCGATAAAAGAGATAGAAGAGCTGGCCGAAAGCCGCAAGGACTACGGAGAAAACGAAATGACGGGGGTTTTCAAGGACAAAAACCTTATCCTTATTCAGCTTGAAGCAATCGACACATGGATGCTGAACGAGGTAGCAATGCCAAACCTGTCGAAAATACAGTCGGAAAGTATAAACTTCACGGAGTTTTATGCACCGAAGTACCTGTACGGAGCCACTTTTAATACGGAATATGTGGTAAACACCGGTCTAGTGGCGCCCTCCAACACTTCAAGAGTCTCCGTATTCACCGAAAACAGCTATCCCTATTCCATGGCGCATCTGTTTACAAATGCGGGATACCGCGCCGAAAGCTTCCACCGCTCAAACGGAGGCATATACAACAGAGCCGCCTCCCACACCAACTGGGGATATGCCAAGTATAACAGCGGATCTGATATGGGACTTGAAGACTTTGACCTCGACTCCGCCCTTATGGGAGCATACGATATGATCGTTCCGGATGACGGCAAGTTTTTGAGCTTTATCATAACATATTCCGGTCACGGTCCCTTCAACGCCGATACAAAAGAAGCGAAGCTGTACTACGAACTGCTGAAGCCTCAGCTCCCCGAGGATGCGGAGGACGAGTATGTATACGCCCTGTGCCACGCCTATGAGACGGATGTTTTCATCGGTGAGCTTTTCGGAAGGCTGGAAGCCGACGGTAAGCTTGACGACACGGTAGTGGTGTTCTATACAGACCACTACAACCACTATGTTTCCGATTCAAGCATCCTCACAAAATACAAGGGCACCGCTGACGCAAACCTTATGTGCAATATTCCTTTCTTTATTTACAGCAAGGACACGGAGCCTATGACGGTGGAAAAGCCGGTGGCGTCCTACGATGTACTGCCCACCGTGGCAAATCTGTTCGGGCTTGAGACAAAAGCCGAATACTATGTAGGCGATGACGCCTTTTCCGACAGAGGCGGATATATTATGTTTGCGGACGGCTCGTGGTACGACGGCGAGACTTACTTCAATGCAGGCACCGCTCCCGAGGCAACGGAGCTTTCCAAGGAGCGCGCCGAGGAAATAAGCCGCCGTATGAATGCAAGCCACAATACGGTAAAGCTTGACTATTTTAAGATTTACGGCGACAGAATATCCGATAATAAATAAAAAGTAATGGAAATACTGTACAGCGACAAATATCTGGCGGTCGCCGTAAAGCCGAGAGGCGTGGCGTCACAGAAAGACCCCTCCGGGAGAGGCGACATGGTCACACTGCTGACAGAAGCGCTCGGCACACAGGCTTACTGCGTGCACAGGCTTGACACCGCCACCGAGGGAGTTATGGTATACGCCCTGACAAAAGAGTCAGCCGCAAAGCTCTCCGCATCTATGGAGAAATGGCAGAAAACATACATTGCAGCCGTGGCGGGAGAAGCCGCCCGGCAGGGCGAAATGCGGGATTTGCTGCTGCACGACAGGAGAATTAACAAAAGCTTTGTTACAGACACAAAGCGCGCCGGAGTTAAGGAAGCCATCCTTGAATATTCCCTGCTGGCTTGTGACGGCGGCACCTCCCTTGTAAAGGTTCGGCTTATTACAGGCAGAACGCATCAGATAAGAGTGCAGTTTGCTTCAAGGGGAATGCCTCTGCTGGGGGACGGCAAATACGGCTCTCGGGTAAAATGCCCTCTTGCCCTGTACTGCGCCTCCCTTTCATTTGAGCACCCCAATACACGGGAGCAGATGACTTTTTCAAGTCTCCCGCCCTCTCCGTGGAACGGCTTTGAACTGAATACGGAAATGCTGAAAGCACATCGGGACTCCGCCCCGGAAGCAGATATGGGGCTCCGCCCCATGCCCCGGTGAAGCACATCGGGGCGCTGCCCCGAACCCCGGTTAAGCATGTCGGGGCGCTGCCCCGAACCCCGGTCAAGGGACTTTTTGAAAAAAGTC
>JBJDYY010000199.1:0-9786 GCA_051867715.1 Candidatus Avispirillum sp. | reverse complement strand
GATTATGAAAAGAACCGCATTTATAGCAATAGTAGGACGCCCCAATGTGGGAAAATCAACGCTTATGAACGCGCTTCTCGGCGAAAAAATAGCAATAGTTTCGTCAAAGCCGCAGACTACTCGCAACAGAATAATGGGAGTGCTTACAAAAGGCGAGGATCAGTATGTTTTTCTTGACACTCCCGGAATTCACAAGGCTAAAACAAAGCTGGGAAGCTATATGATGAAGACCGTGCGCTCCTCCCTAGGCTCCGCCGACGCCGTGATTCTTATAGCAGACGCGGGACGCTCTCCCGGAGATATAGAAAATAACATATGCGAAAAACTGAAAGGGGAAAAGCTCCCCTCCATGCTCGTTCTCAATAAAACCGACCTGGTAAACCGCGAAAAAATCGCGGAGACAATTGCGCAGTACGCTGCTCTTTACGATTTTGACGCCGTTGTGCCCGCAAGTGCGCTCAAAGAGAAGAATCTCGGCGATGTTATGGAAGAAGCCGAAAAATTCCTGCACGAGGGAGACTGGTTCTTCGAGGAGGATATGATAACCGATCAGCCCGAAAAACAGATTGCCGCTGAGATAATCAGAGAAAAGCTGCTTCGTACCCTTTCCGCAGAGATACCCCACGGCAGCGCAGTTGTTATAGAAGAATTTAAGGAGACGGAAGACCTGCTTTCTATCCGCGCCGAAATATACTGCGAAAAGGAAAGCCATAAGGGCATAATCGTAGGTAAAAAAGGCGAAATGCTGAAGCGCATCGGCACCTACGCAAGAGAAGATCTGGAAGAATTTTTCGGAATGAAAGTATATCTCAATCTTTGGGTAAAGGTCAAGGAAAACTGGCGCGACAGCGATTTTTCACTTAACAGCTTCGGCTTTAATCCAAAGGAAATAGACTGACAGCCACAGTCAGGGAGGGAAGAACCCATGGCGGAACGCATCACGGTACACGGTCTGTGCGTCAGAGAGACCGAGATCGGCGAGGCCGACAAGATAATCACCCTTGTCACTATGGAATACGGCCGCCTGTCCGTCAGCGGAAAGGGCGTAAAAAGCCTGAAAAGCCGTCATATGGCTGCGACCCAGCCTTTTGCCTACTCTCTTTTTACCCTGAGAAAATCGAAAAAATACTATTATATCGAGGAAAGCGAGCTTATAGAGTGCTTTTGGGAGATAAGGGGTGATATTGAAAAACTGTCCCTTGCCGCCTACATATGCGATGTATGCGCCGATGTTTCCGTGGAAGGAGAAGCCGACCCGGAGCTTCTGCGGCTGACTCTCAACTCTCTGTTTGCCGTAAATAAGGGTATGCAGGCGGAAAAAGTAAAGGCGTCCTTTGAGCTTCGCTGCGCCGAAGTTATCGGCTTTTGCCCCGATTTATCTGTCTGCGGTATGTGCGGCTGCGAGCTTTCCGGAGACTCATATATAGACATTATGAACGGCAGAATGCTTTGCCGCGATTGCAAACCCCGCGCTGAGCGGGAAGAAGAGCTTGAGGGCGCTACCTCCCGTCTGTATATGCTTCTCAGCTCCGGCACCGTTGCGGCTATGCGATATATCGTCCAATCGGCACCCGAGCGTTTTTTGTCCTTTAATCTCGCCGAGGACGATATGCACCTGCTGTCGCAGGTATGCGAAGCCTATCTCACAAACCACCTTGAACACGGCTTTAACACACTGAGCTTTTACAAATCAATTTTACTGTAATATTAACGTTAAAAATTATGAAAACTAAAAATCTTTACACACTTGAATTTGACAAAATACGGGAGTTGCTTGCCCGACACGCAGCTACCGAGGGTGCAAAAGAAATGGCGCTCTCCCTTACTCCGTCCGACGATATTGACGAAGTAAAGCTGCGCCAAAGGCGCACCGCCGACGCAAAGCTTTTAGCAGGGCAAAAGGGAAATCCGTCTTTCGGCACTGTAAAAGATGTGTCCGACGCCTGCGAGCGCGCCGACAAGGGCGCAACCCTTACCACCCGCGAGCTTTTGGACTGCGCAGGAGTGCTTCGCTGCGCCCGCTCACTCATTGAGTATTACAAAAGCGATAAGGTCGCAGAAACCTCTCTCGACGAAATATTCGAGCGGCTCATCCCCGCCAAAACCGTTGAAGACAGAATAAGCCATTCAATCATTTCCGAGGATATGATATCTGACGACGCAAGTCCCGCTCTTGCGGAAATACGCCACAACATCAGAAAGACAAATTCAAAAATAGCCGACCTTATGCAGCGCTTTACTCAGGGCGGCACATACTCAAAATATTTGCAGGAAAACATTGTTACCACAAGAGGCGGACGCTTTGTTATTCCGGTGAAAAGCGAATACCGCAGCGCCGTCCCCGGTCTCGTACACGATACTTCCGCCTCAGGAGCAACCCTGTTTATAGAGCCTATGAGCGTTGTTCAGGCAAACAACGAGCTTCGGGAGCTTCAGTCAAAAGAGGAATACGAGATAGAACGGGTGCTGTACGAACTGTCCCGTCTTGTTTCCTCCGTCAGCGGGACAATTCTTCTGGACTATTCCAACATCACCTATATTTCTTTTGTTTTCGCCTGCTCGGAGCTTGCATATCAGATGAAAGCGGCAGAGCCGTCGGTAAGTGAGAACGGTCCCGTAAGGCTTGAAAAATGCCGTCATCCCCTTATAGGCGAGAACGCCGTTCCCGTTACTATCGAAGTCGGCGGAAAATGGTCCATGCTTGTTATAACAGGCCCCAATACGGGCGGTAAAACCGTCTCTCTGAAAACCCTGGGTCTGTTCTGTATGATGGCGCAGGCAGGACTGCAGCTCCCCTGTGAGAATGCAAGCGTGCGCGTTTTTGACGATATTTATTCCGACATCGGAGACGAGCAGTCCATTGAGCAGTCTCTGTCAACATTTTCCTCCCACATGGTGGGGATAGTAGATATACTTAACAACATGACAAAGCGCTCTCTGGTGCTTTTCGACGAGCTTGGCAGCGGCACAGACCCCGTTGAGGGCGCGGCGCTTGCCATGTCCATACTTGAAGAGGTGCTGGAATGCGGCGCTCTCTGTGCCGCCACAACGCACTATGCGGAGCTGAAAGCCTTTGCCCTTGAGCGCGAAGGCGTTTGCAACGCCTCATGCGAGTTTGATGTGGAGACGCTGAAACCCACCTATCGCCTGATTATCGGCACTCCGGGTAAATCCAACGCCTTTGCCATATCGGAAAGGCTGGGTCTCCCGTCACGCATAGTTGAGCGAGCAAGAGGATATGTGGACAATTCAAGCCGAAGCTTCGAAGCTGTTATCGAAAAACTGGAGGCTGAACGCTTCAAACTTGAAACAGAAAGACAAAAAGCGGAGACGCTTCGCCGCGAATATGAGGAATTCAAAGAAAAAAGCGAAGCAGAGCTTCGGGAGAAGCTGGGCAGTGCCGAGGAAGAGGCGAAAAAGGCCCGCGAAAAGGCGCGCTCCATTGTTGAAAGCGCAAGAGCCACCGGCGATTTTATCATGAAACAGCTTGACGAAGCGAAAAAAGCGCAGGATAAAGAGAATTTCGGCGAGGTGCTTCAGAAATCCAAAAAGAATATAAAAGGCGAAGTCCGCAGCTACCTTGACAAAAACCGTGAAGAGGAAGAGGACGACGGATATGTGCTTCCCAGACCTTTGAAAAAAGGCGACGATGTGGAGCACCGCACTCTCGGTACAAAAGGCACTCTTTTGGAAGACCCGGACAAAAAGGGAAATGTTACCGTTCAGATGGGAATTCTGAAAACGAAATTCAATGTTTCTCAGCTAAAGCTGCTTGACAGCGTTTCTGTGGGAGAAAAGGGAAAGCCGGGCAGCGAAAAAGCATACAGAGCCTCCGTCTCCCGCAATTTCAAGCCGGAGCTTGATGTGCGCGGTATGACGGGCGAGGATGCATGCTTTACGGTAGACAAGTATCTTGACGAGGCAATCGTTGCCCGGATTTTCAGCGTAACCGTTATTCACGGCAAGGGCACGGGAGCACTGCGCAGCGCCATCTGGTCACGGCTTAAAAGCGACAAACGGGTGGAATCCTTCCGCGCCGGTCAGTACGGCGAAGGTGACTACGGCGTTACAATTATTGACCTTAAACATAAGTAATCACTGACTGTCGGACGGCAGCTCAAACCCCTGTATAAATCCCTGAGTGTCGGAAGAGCATATATCGCCGCCGATCACACGGTTTTTGTAAACTATTATATTTGCATATACCGTACCGTCATAGTCGGGATAGTTTGTTATCTCATAGGTATAGCGCATGGCGCTTTTGCCCTTGTACTCCGACAGATCAAGTCCCTGCGCTTTTTGCAGATCATTGTAGGAATTCATAACGCGGTCAAAGTCTGCGGGTATCTTAACCTCCACCTCTTCGACACAGCCGTCCTTTGCTTCCCATCCGAACTGAGACAGAAATCCAACGCGATCATCCTCAGTTTTTATCTTATCATAGCTTACGGTGTCGCTGCCCTTAAAGAGCGAGCCTGCGGCGACCTTATCGTTTGAGGGAAGCAGAATTATAAGCACAGCGGCCGCAACCACAGCCAGCACTATTATTGCCGCAAGCTTCAGCGTATTGCTTTTAACGGAACATACAAACATTATTTTTTCCCCTTTCATCTGACAAGCGTGTTACTTCTGATTGATTATATGCCCAAGGGACGGATTTATGACTTATGATTCTGATAGTTGACAATACACAGAGAAAATTCCGCAAAAGTATCAGGGGGGATATGCACCGCAAGGGAATACCCTGTGTACTCACCGACTCCGAAAGGAGCGCCGAGTATATGCCGACGCGAGCCGTATTTGTAACGGAAGACTATCTGCTGAGGGACGCGCAGTATATTGCGGGCATATACTCCGTGCCGAATGTGCGCACCGTTTATCCCGAGGATATAGAAAATAACGCCGAGGCTGTTTTCCTTGACGGAATAAGCAACGAAGCACCGCGCCTTGCGCGCCGCCGTATAAGATTTGACGGTCGTACCCTTTATTTCTGCGGCAAACCCATAGCACTGACAAAGTCGGAAAAACTTATAGTCAGTCTTCTGACTCTTTGCGAGGGGTGGACAGATCCGGAAATTATATCTGCATACTGTATGAAAAATCCCGATGACCGCAACAGTGTAGCCGTACATATCTGCAATATAAACTCAAAAGCGCGGCGCGCAACGGGGCAGGGACTTATTCTGTGCCGCCGCTACTCCGGTTACAGCATATAATCAAAAAAGCAGGCTTTGAAATTCAAAGTCTGATTTTAATTTTGCAGGAAAGCGGCGGCGGAAATCACCTCAGCGCCCGATGTCAGGAGCGTGTCTTCGCAATACGGCGGGATACAGTAAGTATCTCCGGCACAAACAGGATACTGAGTACCCTCACATATAAGTTTAGCACAGCCTTCGGTACAGAGAAGCGCCGTGAAATTAGGAGACCTTGAGAAAACCGTCTCTCCCGTGTGTTTTATAACTCTGAAATATTCACAGTCTGCAAGAAGCTCTCCGCCGTCTGTACTCTCACAAAAAGCCCCTTGCGCTGCAAAGAAACGCTTACCGTAAATCTCACTTTCCGAATACAGTCTTGCCGCCGCAAGTCCTTTTTCAATATGAAGCTGTCTTGTATGACCCTCCGCGTCAACTCTGCCGTAGTCGTACAGACGGTAAGTAGTGTCGGAATTCTGCTGAATCTCGGCAAGCAGTATTCCCGCGCCGATAGAGTGTATCTGCCCGGCGGGAATAAAAACGGTGTCTCCCGGGTGTACGGGTACAAAGTTCAATAAATCTTCGATAGCATTTCCGCCCCGCTTACAGCAATCGGCAAACTCCGCAAGGCTGACTCCGTCCCGCAGTCCGTAAACGATACGGGCTTCCGGTGCAGAGTCTATAATATACCACATCTCCGTTTTGGGCTCCGCGCCGCCCTCATGATTTCCGGGATGCACCTGCACAGAAAGGGGAGCGGCGGAGTCAATAAATTTTATCAAAAGAGGGAAGTCGCTCTTACCGTATACATCTTCAAGATACCGACCGAAGCACATCCCGGCAAAAGCGCCGTTTTCAATAATGCTTTCTCCCTCACTGCGCGCCGAAAGCTCCCAGGACTCGGCAATGCGGTCAAAGGGAGCTTTCTTATTGTATATTCTTTTCAGTCTGTCTCCGCCCCATACGGCAGTATGCGCGGCGGGAATCATTTTCATTGGATAGAGCTTGAGGTTTGTCATATGTAGTATAAAAGCGAGCCGTCAGCGTTCCTTATTTATCTTCCTCGTCCTCTTCGTCCGGCTCAAGTTTTTTGATAATAACTTCCTTTACCATCTTTTCGTCGCATTTGGTAACGGTAACTTCAAGGATATTATTGTAGATAAAGGACTGTCCCTCGTCGGGAATACCTTCAAAATGCTTCTGTATCCATCCGTTTACGGTAAGAGGCTTGTCGCTGTCGTCATCATCGTATTTTAAATCAAAATAGTCGAACATATCATCGAGAGCAGCAGAGCAGTCCACCGTAAGAGAGCCGTCCTCGGCGGGAATCATCAGAGTTTCCACCTCATCGTGCTCATCGTATACATCTCCGATAAGCTCTTCGATAATGTCCTCCATGGTAACGATGCCCATAAGTCCGCCGAACTCGTCTATAACAAACGCCATATGACATTTTTCGTTCTGTAGATCTCTCAAAAGATCGTCAACCTTGTGATGCTTTGACACAAACAAAGGCTTCTGATAGTATTTGCTGAAATCGTTTTTTCCGGTGTTGTAAGCATAGAAAAAGTCTTTTTCGTGCAGAACACCTTTTATATCGTCGATGCTGTCTCCTATGACCGGAAGACGTGAAAAACCGGTCTCAAAGAACATCATCATTATTTCTCTGGGGTCTGTGCCGTCAGTAACGGCAACTATGTCTATTCGCGGGGTAAGCACCTCGCCCGCAGTCAGATCGCTGAATTCTATGGCGCTTCGAATAAGCTCGCTTTCGTCCTCGTCCAGACCGCCGTCGTGCTCCGCCTCGTCTACCATGGTTATAAGCTCATCCTCAGTGGTAGCCTCTCTGTCTCCGGACTTGAAAATACGGTTTAAGAGCTTTTTCCAAGCGCTGAAGATTACGGTGACAGGGTACAGAATCGTTATGAGAAAGGTGACGACTCCGTGCGTTGCAAGCACATAGCTGTCGGCGTGATCTTTTGCAATTGTCTTAGGAGAAATCTCACTGAAAATCAGCACTACTACCGTAACAACCACCGTTGATATAGCGGCAATCGCATCATCATTCAGATAGCTGTGCAGAATTTTTATAAAGAACAGGGTACTGATGGTGGTAAGGGCAATATTTGCAATGTTGTTGCCCACAAGAATGGCGGTTATAAGCTTATCGTATTTGTCATCAAGTTTCATAACCGACGCCGCGGCTTTGTTGCCCGATGTGGCAAGGCTCTTGATTTTTATACGGTTAAAAGAGGTATACGCCGTTTCCGTAGCTGAGAAAAACGCTGAAAGTGCGCAGAGTAAAATCATAGCAAGCAGCATAAATATACTGTCGCTGTCCATAAATTCATTGATCCTTTCAATCTTTAGAATAAAAATATATCAGAGTATATTATAACAGGTTACAGAAATTTGTCAATAATTATTGAGAATTATTGAGCATTTCTTTGTCTTCAGGCGTACTGTTTTAGAAGAGAACAAGCTGAAAACAGAAAATAACAAAACCGCCCCGTAAATCATATGACTTACAGGGCGTATAATATCATCCGTTCAGCATTTTATCCCTGAACCAGCTGTCACGCAGTTCCTGAGCCGCCGCGGCAGCCGCTCCGTCTCTTATCCTTTCGCAACGCACCTCCGGAGGTATCACTCCCAGCTTCATACAGTATTCGTCAAAAAATGCGCAGGTCACATCTCTCACCGCATCAAGATGCTTCGGCCTGTCACCCGAAAGCAATATCAGATCGCAGGGAACACAAAGCGCAGACACGCACAGATATTCCGCCAAAGTTTCGCAGAACAATTCCGGGTCGGCTGCAGTCATTGTCATATCGTTAAGACTCATGCTGCTGTTTTTCCCGACAAACAGTCCGGCGCTTGAAAACTGTCTGTTTCCCGAAGTGCCGGCACCGGAATATACGGCTTTTATATCTCCCGTATTTATATAAACACAGAAAACATTCTTATCAACCGCCAAAGCCTGAGCGCGGCGGGCATGGTAATCTCTTGTAATACCCCAGACGGGGCGGCAGCGAAAGGCACTGTCTCCTTCAAGCAGCCGGGGCGGTGCATTGCTTTCACCGATCTCCTGTCCGGCAGCAGCACTTATACTGTGATAAGTTGCTGCGGGTACAAGAACCGCGGTTCCGCAGCACCTGTCAATTCTGCGTCTCTCCTTTGCAAAAGCGGCGGCACGCCTTACAAAGCCGTTGAACTCATCGTCAACAAAAATATTTCCTCTCAGCGCATACTGCATAACATCAATAGTCCTGAGGGAAAGGTCGGTCATATAAAACGAGTAACCGCGCTCACCGACGATATACACAGCCGTCCAAAGCTCGGGGGAAGCGGTCACCGTACGGGAACGGCGCCCGTGACGGGAATCGGCGGACATACTTTGCTTCAGTATTTTCAAGGTAACAAGAGCGTCCACAGCTTTGCCCACAGTCATAACGCTGAGCCCGCACTTTTCCGCAATTTCGGCGCGAGTAAGATTTGATCCCGACACAGCGGTCCGGAAAACCTCCAGCACCGAGTCCTGTTTCAGGTTGCTGAATTCCTGTCTCATAATGCGCCTCCGTTCTGCGGTTTTCTACACGATTATCATACATCAGCGCAGGGAAATTGTCAAGCAATTCATAATAATGTTCTAATAATTAAAATGATTTAGATTATTAAAAATCGGCGTTTATTACAAATTTCCGTCATCATTTTCAGTCAATGTCAAAAAATATTCATATTTTTGATTTTCACACCCAAATCTTATTGACAAAACAGTTAGACAAATGTATAATGATAATTACCGCGAAGAAAACCGCGCGCATTTATATTATGCGCTTGCATAAAATAAAAGCATGTCAGGAGAATCCAGATGGCAAAGACAAAAGAGGCTGCGAAAGCGGCGGAAATCAACTATAATAAAAAGCTGCCGGACGCAGAGTATGACGTCATGGCGGCTATTTGGGACGCCGAACCTCCCGTCAACACCGCATATCTTATGGAAGCGGTGGGGCGTGAGAAGGGCTGGAAAGCCCCCACGCTCATTTCTTTTCTTGTGCGCCTTGAGGATCGCGGGTTTATAGTCTCAGAAAAGAAGGGAAAAGAGAGATACTATTCTCCCGTAGCAGAGCGTTCAAAATATATGCAGGCTGTTACCACCGAGTTTGTTGACCACTATCACGGCGGCTCTTTTGTGCGCCTTATGGATACTCTGTTCTGTGACAAAAGTCTGTCCGAAAAAGATATTGACGAGCTTCTGGCTTGGCTTAAAACAAAATACTGATTATATGATCGACAACGGGCGGCTGCGCCGCATATCCGAAGAATGCGTATATTCCCACGGCAGATACAATATCGGTACATATAAAGAAAGAAGCCAGCACCTTGTGCTGAAGAATTATTTTGAAGAAAATACCGAGTTTCACGAAGTTCCCGTGGGCGGATATATAGCGGATATAAAAAAAGGCAACAACATAACTGAAATACAAACCTCCGGTTTCGGCTCTCTGCGCCGCAAGCTGGAGGCTTTTTCGGCACTTGACTATTCTGTAACGGTTGTATATCCCGCTCCCGTCCGGCAGAGGATAGTGTGGAT
>JBJDYY010000198.1:0-9914 GCA_051867715.1 Candidatus Avispirillum sp. | reverse complement strand
GTGGGTGGTAAACTTCCTACGAACTTCTGGCCGTTTTCTGAAACAGGGCATACCGATGAAGCCAAAAAAGAAATGCTGGCAATTTTTGATGGGAAAGCCACTTTTGATACCCCGAAGCCGCGCCGCTTATTGGAATTTGTTCTGAAAGTTGCAGGGCATGAGAATGCTTTAATTCTCGATTCCTTCGCCGGTTCCGGCACCACTGCCCATGCGGTTCTGAACATGAACAAGGCCGACGGCGGACACCGCAAGTTCATTCTGGTTGAAATGATGGACTATGCCGACAGCATTACTGCGGAGCGCGTAAAGCGCGTAATTGATGGATACGGCGAGGGTAAGAATGCGGTTGAAGGTACCGGAGGGGATTTTACTTTTTATGATCTCGGACCCGCGTTGCTTCTCCCCGACGGAAATCTGAACGAAGAAGTCGGCACAGAAAAAATACGAGAGTATGTATATTACATGGAAACGAAACAGACATTGCCGGACACGGAAAATGATAATCGCTACTACATGGGTACAAGCAGCGGCAATGCGTATTATTTCTACTATGAGAAAGACCGCCTGACCGCTCTGGACTATGATTTCCTTGCGACAATAACGGAGACCGCGGACAGTTACACAGTCTATGCAGACCTGTGCAGTATCCCCGCCGAAGAGCTGAAGAAATACAACATCACATTCAAAAAGATCCCGAGAGATATCGCAAAGCTGTGAGGGGGAAAATCTATGGGAAGTTTTTGGCAAAACTACGTCGGAGAAATAATTGCAGCTGCAATAGGCGCAATAGTAAGTGCAGCTATCTCGATTGTAGTTGGGTATATGAAGAAGAAAAATGAGATATCGGAACAATATAATAAGCTAAGGTCTGACGTTTCTGAAGCGCTAATAATGTATTGCTGCTGCTACCTCAACCCTATAGATATTGCTAAGACAGCCGACCACAGGCTACCGGATAACTACAGACAAGGTTCAAACCGGCTGCGCGAGTTGGCGGCAAAGGTTGAAGCTTTTGCAGAGACACTGCCCAAAAACGCAAAAAAGCTGCCTTTTAAAACAGAAGATCTACACGATGTACATAGCTACTTAATAGGACTGTCAAACAGTTTTAGCACTCCATATGGTTGTGATGTATCAAGAGAAGAGCTGGATGCAGCTCGAGAATGGGAAAACGAGATAAGAGTCATCCTCAACATACATAAGTTTAAGGGATAGTGAAACTATGGAACTGAAAACATATCAGAAAAATGTAATAAGTGATTTAACTCGTTTCCTTGAGCTGTTGACGGAGAAGCAGGATATTGCAGAAGCATATAACGCCCTTTGGAATGAAAAAGGCGTAATGGTGGGCTTTAACGGTATGCCGAATTATCGCTCCACCATAAGCAATGTGCCCGAGGTTTGCATAAAAGTGCCTACAGGAGGCGGTAAAACTTTCATTGCGGCAAATGCAATAAAGCCCATATTTGACTCTATGCCTTCGATGCGCTCAAAGGCGGTCGTATGGCTCGTGCCGTCAGAGGCTATACTGACTCAAACATATAAGGCGCTTACTAATTCCGACCATCCGTACCGTCAGAAACTGGATGTAGACTTTGGCAGCCGTGTTGAGGTTTATTCTAAAGCCCAGCTCCTGAGCGGGCAGAATTTCAACCCCACCGCGGTGACAGAGCAGCTTTCCGTTTTCGTGCTCAGCTATGATTCGTTCCGTGCAAGCAGAAAAGAAGGCAGAAAGGCATTTCAGGAAAACGGCAATCTTGCAGCTTTCTCCAGACAGATGACAGATCGGTCGGCGCTTCTTGACGATACGGATGAAACTGCGCTTATACAGGTAGTCAGATCGCTTAACCCCGTGGTCATTGTTGACGAAAGCCATCATGCCACTTCTGCCCTGAGCATAGATATGCTTAGAAATTTCAATCCATGCTTTGTGCTCGACCTTACAGCGACTCCAAAAGAAAAAAGCAATGTTATATCTTTTGTGGACGCAATTCAGCTAAAAAAAGAGAACATGGTCAAGCTGCCGGTTATAGTCTATAACCGAAAATCTCAGAGTGACGTTTATTCAGACGCGATTTCAATTCGCGCAAAACTTGAAGCTCAAGCAAAAATCGAGCAGGCCATATCCGGCAGGTATACCCGCCCAATTGTGCTTTTTCAGGCGCAGCCGAGAAGCCGCGAAGACAGCACAACATATGATAAAATAAAAGATACTCTGATCGAAGCCGGAATACCCTCTGAGCAAATCGCTATAAAGACGGGCGACAAGGATGAGATCAAGAATATTGACCTTATGTCTGCGCAATGCCCGATCAGGTATATAATTACGGTCAATGCCCTCAAAGAAGGCTGGGACTGCCCATTTGCATATGTTCTTGCTACTGTTGCAAACCGTACGTCTGCCGTTGATGTTGAACAGATTCTGGGGCGTGTTCTGCGCCTGCCGTCAACCAGAAAATTTAGCAGCAATGTTCTAAATTTGGCATATGTTATCACTTCTTCCGCAGATTTTCACAGAACACTTGAAAAGGTCGTTGACGGTTTGCAGAATGCAGGCTTCGGCGATATGGACTATCGTGCAAAAGATCTGTCTGCAGAACCTGCCACAGAGCCAGTGCATGAGCAGATAGAGATCAGCTCAATCGTTGAAGAGGAAGATATTCCCGAAGTCGACGCAGGTGAGCTGAGAACCAAAGTCGAAACGGTCATGCGGGAAATTGAGGTCGGAGCCGCTGCAGATATTGAAAGTGATGATTTGTTTGCAGAAGCACTGGCACAAAATGATGAATATGAGGCGGCGGCAGAAAGCCTTGCTGAATCTTCCTTTAACACGACTCCGATAGAGGTGAGAAGCAGGATGAACGTATTTAAAATGGTTGATGAGTTTTCTGAAGAAGCCAGCGCTTTACGCTTCCCTCAGTTCATGTTAGCTACGGCACCAAGCATTTTCTCGGACAACGAGTATGTTAAACTGGAAACCGACCATCTTACTGCCGGATTCACACTTAGAGATAAGGACGCCCAGATCGACTTCAACACCGTAGACGCTGAAATTGCCCGAGTTGATGTTGACGATGCAAACAGAACCTCTCCGAAGGCATGGCGGCTCACAGGTGTTGACAGCACATATTTTAAAGAGTGGTTTAATGCCCAGCCTTCAGAAGTTCGTCTTGCAAACTGCAAAAATTTGATAAAGCAGCGTATTTCCAAAATCAACTGCATTAATGACAGAGAGTTACAGGAGTACATAGACCGAGTAATTATTACACTCACCGAAGATCAACTTACAGATTTTGAACAGTCCCCCTATCCGTATATACTGAAAATTGAAGCAAAAATAAAATCGCTGATTTTCGAACACAGCTCCGATGTATTTGATCTTTGGGTGGAACAAGAAAAAATCAAATGCCTTCCCAACTATACCTTGGATACTACAATTTCTCCAACCACTTTTACTACAACAATGCCCAACTCGCTCTATACGGCTGAGGAAGATATGAATGAGTATGAACGTAAAGTGGTATGGGAAATCTCATCGCTTGAAAATATCAAGTGGTGGCATAGAAATATGTCGGTTCGCGGGTTTGACATTAACGGCTCTGTCCGTGCATTCCCGGATATAATAGCTATGACGAAGAGCGGGAAAATACTTATGATCGAGCCGAAAGGCGATCACCTTGATAATGACGCTTCAAAAGCAAAGGCTATTATCGGCTCGAAATGGGCTTCAATGAGCGGGAGTACATATCGGTACTTTATGGTGTTCCAGAGTCACTCTCCGATTTATTCCGGAGCATATTCTTTTGATAGATTTATGGAGATAGTAAAGGAACTGTAATCCACACTGCATATAATAAAAACTCCGCTGCTGCGGAGTTTTTAGCTTTATATGGTTCCTCACTTGCCGAACACGATCACGCTGCCGAACAGCAGGGCTAATATGCCCGCTGTTATCGGAGATACTACGCTTATTATCACAAGGACAACAAGCAGTATCAGGCTGTTGCCTGTTCCAATGTCCATGACGCGCCTCCTCTCTATGCTGTCTCTAACATCGGCTTCATACAATCGCCGCATATGAGGTTTAAGCTCTTTCCGGCTCTGGCTACTGCTCCGCAGGATGGGCAGGCAAAGCGGTGATTGTGGTTTGCTGCCGTCGGTCTGTCTGATCCGTTGCCGCCTATGGCTCTTGTGCCGCCGCCTACGCCTCTTTCTATGTCCAGTCGGCACAGCTCTATCTCTCTGAGATCGTGCGCTATGCACCACTCTAAGAGGCTGTCAGCGGGGCTTGTGTGACTGTAGCCGTATTTTTCGGAACGGGTAACGGTCAGCCCGTGTGCCTCTGCCGCTTTCTTAAACTCGCGGTTGTGGTAAGTACCGCCTCTGCTGCAATCCTGAGTGTTGAGCACTTCATTATTGTAGATATGGCACATCTCGTGCACGAGCGTTGCTATTGTTTCTTCTATCGGTCTGCGCAGTGTGCCGGTCGCTATGTTCAGCTCCCGCTTGTGCTCGTCCTTGATGCTCCATATAGGAGCGGGAACATAGTGCCCGTAGCTGCGGCTTGAGGGTATGAGCGTTATTATGGGGCGCTCAAGCGCTCCGTCGAATAGGTCTGCATTGAGCATATCGAACAGCTTTTCAAGATAACCGGCTACGCGGCTGTACTTTGTCATTTCTTTCATGGCTTTACTCCCTTGATATTCGGGGAGTGAGCGGGTATAATGTACTTGCCCACTCCCTTTTGTGTTGTGTGGTTTAGCTCTTTGTGTCTGGCTTTTGCAGGGCGTTGACACAAGGGGCTTTTTTCATGCTATGCTGAAACGGCGGCTTGTGGTCCGCTTGGTGTAGAGCTTATACATTTCACCGTGCTCCCGCTTAAAGGCCGTTGCGTCAAAGCGGTTTGACAGCACCGAGGTAAAGCGAGCTATGTACTGCCCTGCCTGAATTTCTTCAACATTGCGGCTTATCATCTCCACTTTTATGCTGTCCTTCAGAGCTTCGATCTCTGCGGCGGCTTCCGCTGCGAGGGCTTCCCATTCTTTGAGAGCCTCTATCTTGCTGATGATTTCCATACTTGACATTTTGCATTATCCTTTCTTTCTGCGGACTTTGGCGGCGGTCGGCATTAAGTTTATCTACTCCCGCAGGCAGTCTTTCTTATCCGTTTCCGCTCTTATCGTGTATTCTTGCTGTTACCCGTCTACCTTTGCACCGTCCTGTTATGTTGGCTGTCCTTGCCTGTGCCTTAATGGTACACTGGGCACAGTACATTGTCAATATGGTAGTATGCACAAAGATACACTGGGGACATTTGTACATCTTGTACACTGGACACAGTACATCAGCTTTGCTATAATACAATAGCCATAATAATTAAAAGTAGGACGTGATAAATACGGCAATATCTAAAGCGAGACATAAAGCAAATGAAAAGTGGAACGCAAAAGCATATGATGAGATAAAAGTTAGAGTTCCGAAAGGGCAGAAGGAAGTAATACAGGCGGCAGCAGAGCGGGCGGGTGAGAGTGTCAACGCCTATATCAACACAGCCATTGCTGAGCGCATGGAGCGGGAGAAGTAATCGGGGGTTAGTTATGATTTTTGTTTCCCCTCCGTCCCCTACATTCTTATGTAGTCGCGTCATCTCTACGCACAGCCTCTTTTTCCTCTGGCAATTATTGCGAGAGGGGGGGTGTGCGGTTATATTGGGCGCAACGGTACGACCCCCCTTTGCGGTTGGTAGTGGACGGCGGCAGACGAGGGAGGGACGGTTGCGGTTAGTAATAGAGCCTTGTGTTTCGGCTATAGCTTTTCCTACTCCAAACCACAATATATTGTGGGAGGGACGGTTGCGGTTAGTAATAGGGGGAAAACGCTATATTTTGTACCCTTTTTCAGATGCTTTGAACAGATAATTTCAATAAAACAGACAGCGTTTTTGCTGTCTGAGAATTAGTGCGCTCTTTACTCTCGGGTTAAGATTTTGAGAGTAAATACTGCAAGATAATAAGCCTTCACCGGCAAACGGTGAACGGCTTATTTTTTTGCCCAGAAACGGAAAGGAGTTGAGCAAGTGCTTTCTGCACGTCCACCACCATGAAAGACTGTGTATCAACATCATTTCCATAAGATTTTTGTAGGAGGGTAATTAAATGCTCAAAAATTGCATTTGTGATATCTGCGGGCAAGAGTTTTCGTGCCCGTCAATTATTACACTCAATGCCGGTTATGGTTCTATACATGACGGCGAGCGGCTAAGATTAGAGATTTGCGGGGATTGTTTCGACAAGCTCTTTAATTCAGCTCTGGATATCAAGCCAGAGGGAAAAAGTGGATTTAAGAGATTCAATAAAAACGAAAGGAATAATGATTATGTTTGAAGGTTTGCCGCTAAAACCTTTTCAATCTGGTAAATACAGAATTGCCAGAAAGGAGGTGATAGTATGAACAAAGTAAAAGTAATAGATGCGCCATGCGGAGCGGGAAAAACAACGTGGGCTATTCAGGAAATGAATGATCATGATGAGTGGGAGTACATATACTGTACTCCCTTTCTCGATGAGATCTCACGTATTCGTAATGCTTGCGGTAAACGGCGCTTTGCCGCGCCTGAAAACTACGAAACCACTAAAATAGAAAATTTCACTGAAATTCTTGAAGAACGGCAAAGTGTAGCCGTAACTCACAGCACCTTTCTCAACGCTACTCCCCGCACCATAGATGCAATGTCCAGTGGTAAATATACCTTGATACTTGATGAAGTGTTAGAGGTGGTGCAGCAGTTCAACGACACTCAAATAGTAAAGAGCAACGAGGTACAAACAATGACTAAGGCCGATATGGCGCTGCTGCGTGAACAAGGGCTTGTGAGAGTAGATGATAGCAGTCTTGTCCAGTGGATAGGAAACAGCTACGAGGGCGGGAAGTTCTCCGAGGTTGAGCGGCTTGCCAAGCTAAACCGCCTGTATTATGTGAGGGATACGCTCTTGGTCTGCGTATTCCCGCCTGAGGTGTTCCGCGTTCTGGATGAGGTGTATGTAATGACATACCGCTTTGAAAGCTCCATGCTGAGAGCATACTTTGAGCTGTTTGATATACCGTATGAGTTAGCCAGTGTGAAAAAGGATGATAGCGTAGGATACTATGTCTGTGAGTACGATCCTACGATAGACATAGAATACAGAAAAAAGATACGTTCACTGGTAACAGTATGTGATAGCGCTAAATACAACTTTGAGAAAGAGCAACGATATAAAACTATGTTCACTGCTACATGGTGGAAAGAAAGGACAACGCCTGAATTACTAAAAGACTTGAGTACATATGTCGGCAATTACTTCCGCAGGCTTAAAGCTGTTGCCAGAGATGAAGATATAATGTGGACTTGTCCTTCAAAGCAGAAGGGCAAGCTAAATAAAGAGCGGTTTTCAGAAGCCAAATCATTAACTACGATAAGTGCAGAGGATTTTGAATTACTGGATGAAGATGTACAAAAAGCGAAGCTTAGTTGCTTTGTGCCGTGTAATATGAAAGCCTCAAATATATACTCTCACCGCTGGGCATTAGCTTATCTTTGTAATCTTTCATATGTACCTGATATAAAAGGAATGTTTGTAGACGGTAACGCAGAGAGAACAGCAAACGGGCAAAAGCCTGTAGTGTTGGATGATGCTGAATTTGCGCTCTCTATGCTTATCCAGTGGATGTGCAGGAGTAGGCTGCGCAACGACGAGCCGATATATTTATACTTACCGTCAAAACGTATGCGTATGCTTTTCCTACGCTGGCTAAATGAAGCCGCATAAGCATTGAGAGATCAGTAGAGACTAACGAGAAACGCACGCGGAAGGTAGCACCTGTCTATATCAGGGATGGACGATTTATATATAATTTGCCGGTGTAGAAAGAGTGGAAAGCAGCAGCGTAGAGTTTAGCGTTTCGAGTGGTGAAAATTGATTTTTGCCATACCGTCTGGCAAAACGCTTAAAAAAGTCCTGTATTTTCAATGCTTTGCGGGTTTTTCCCTTAAGAGATAAAAGAGGTATCTATAAAAGTAAAAATTAATGACCTATGTAATATAAAATGCGTCAGTTATGTAATAGTGCGCTATGCGCACACTGACGCTGCAAAATGCTCCCTCCCATTTAATGGACACCATTTAGGAGAAAAAGCGGGCTTTTGTCTCTCAAATCGTCCTGCTGATATTTTTTCCCGCCCTGTCAATAATGTATATTTAGCGGAAACATCCCTGTATTATCAGTACTTTTACGCTCTGGATAATTGAATTTATCGTTTCAAATCTCCGATGATATCGGAGTATTTTTGTTATTACTATACTTTTCAAGAGAATTTGTATGGTTTTTTAGTGAGCATTATATTGGCCTTTTTAGTTCAAATATTTTAACTATCATGAAAGGAGTGATAATTATAAGAGTTATCACAGAGAATTTAGCAGAGGAATTAGTATTACTCCCCGCTTTACTCCCCACTCCGGCAAAAGCGCCGAGTATGGACAATGAACAGCAGAGAGCTTATAATACTTTCTGTAACAGCTTGGCTTGTCAAGATGAGGAGGTATTTATAATGACAAGCCCTATAGAGGTAAATGTAACCCTCTATGAACGTAATGGAGTATGGACGGCAAGGGGAGATTACATTAACCCTGTTACCGGTAAACGCTGTAGGCCGTCAAAATCTCTTAACTTAAAGGTCGCAGACAATACGAAGCGTAAAGCACAAAGGATATTGCCAGAGATTAAGGCTCAATGGGAGCAGGAGCTAAACGCGAATATAGTCAGCGATAACCCGACATTCGGACAAAGTGTCAGACTGTGGCTTGAAGCAAAAAGCAAAAGCCTGAAGGGTAACACAAAGCAGAATTATACATACAGTGCTGACAGGTATATTATCCCTATGCTGGGTAATATAAAAATCCGCGATATCAAATATGCTGATTTTCAACGATATTGCGACACTCTGGCAGAAACATTGAAGTCTGACACAATAAAAAAGCATTTTGCTGTTATCAATGGAACGATGAAAGACGCTATGCGCAAGGGAATTATCGATAGTAACCCTGCAAGTCTTGTTCAAATGCCGCGTGAAAAAGAAAAGTTTCACGGCAAGGCTCTTACCGGAGAGCAAGCTAAAGCCTTTATAAAAGCTGCTGAGGACGCAGGAGAACCGGCGTATACAGTTTTAATTCTGGCTATGGTTTACGGCTTGCGCCGCTCCGAGATATGTGGTCTGCGTTGGCAAGATATAGACCTTGATGGCAAAACGCTCCATGTCTGCAACACCCGCGTAAGGACAAGAGATAGTTGCATTGAGGAAGAACGAACAAAGACGGCCAGAAGCGATAGGGTTATTGCCCTGATGGAGTTCACTATACCGCACTTCAAATCTCTCAAAGATCAGCAGGCAGCCGCAGGGCTTAAGACTGACAAGGTGTGCTGTCACGCAGACGGGCATGACGTAAGCCCTGAATATGTTTCACGAATAGTGCCAAAGCTGTCAAAGGCTTGCGGCTTGCCCAGAGTGGGCGCACATGATATGAGGCGCACGGCGGCAAGCTTACTCATAGCAAAAGGTGCGACGGCTCAGCAGGCACAGGAGTTTCTGGGGCACGAGGATATAACAACTACTATGAACATATATACTCGATGCTTTAATGAGACAAAAAGGCACACATCGGAGATAATGAACAGCATTTATACAGACTGAAATCTTCGCGCTTTGGACGCACTTTTGGACGCATTTCATGATAATTAACAAATTGTCCAAAACATAAATCGTCCAAAAAGTTCCCTAAAAACGCAAAAAAGACCCGAAAACTTGCGTTTTCGAGTCTTTAAAGTTGGTGCGCGAGGCGGGACTTGAACCCGCACGCCCGGAGTGAGCACTAGAACCTG
>JBJDYY010000197.1:0-9964 GCA_051867715.1 Candidatus Avispirillum sp. | reverse complement strand
GATTCTAAAGAGAGGGGAGAAGATACATCGTCTCCCCTCTCTTTAGCCGGTCGGGAAGGCTCGGAGGGGCTGCTGACGGGACAGCAGTCCCTTCGAAAAATTCTCTCTCCACATCTGTCAGCTAATAATCAAATCTGAATTCAAAAAACTTTTCTACATATTTCGTCAAAATTCTCAGGGCAAAAATGAGCAAAAAACAAGCCAAAATCGCTGAAAATCGCTCAAAATGCGTGTCTTTTTTTGTCGACGGAATTTCGGGAGCGCGGGTCTGCGGGGAAAAAACGAAAAACGGGGAGAAAGATCAACATATATAGCAGTATAATAATATAATTACCCGTTTGCGGGGCAGGTTTCGCCGCCGTCCGTAGTTACCGACGCTTCCGACGCTTCCGAAATGTTTGATGTTTCGGCGGCGTCGCTGTAATACTGTGCCTGTGCATCCCACAGCTCGCGGTACAAACCGTCGGACTTTTTCAAAAGTTCTTCGTGAGACCCGCGCTGCACGACCTGTCCGTCGGAGAACACCATAATATCGTCGCAAAACCGGCAGGAGGACAGTCTGTGGCTGATATATACCGCCGTTTTGTCTCTGATGATAGAATTGAAATTCTCGTATATTTCTGCCTCCGCAATGGGGTCAAGCGCCGCGGTAGGCTCGTCAAGGACTATAAACGGAGCGTCCTTGTAAAGTGCGCGGGCAAGTGCAATCTTCTGCGCCTCGCCGCCGGAAACATCCACGCCCTCTTTGCTTATGTCCTTATACAGATATGTCTCATTACCGCCCGGCATAGTTTTAAGCCGTTCCCCGAAGCCTGCTCTGTTAAGACAGTCACTGACCTTTTCGCCGTCGTAAGGCTTACCGGAGCCCACATTTTCACCCAGAGTTGCGGCAAACAGGGAAAAGTCCTGAAATACCACGGAGAAAATGTCCAGATACTCCCGGTAGTCGTATTCTTTTATGTCCCTGCCGTTCAGAAGTATCTCCCCCTCGGTGGGGTCGTAAAGGCGGCACAGCAGCTTAATAAAAGTGGTCTTGCCGCTGCCGTTTCTGCCTACAAGCGCCATGCGGGAGCCGGAATGCAGCTTGAGATTTACATTTTTAAGCACAAAATCCTCGCTGCCCGGGTACCTGAAGGAAACATTTCTGAATTCGATTTCAAAGCCGTCGGACACATCTGTTTTATGAGTGCCCATCTGCATTTTCCCCGGAATTTCAAGAAAATCGAAAACAAGTTTCAGAAATGAAGCGTTGTTTCTCATATCTCCTGCCGTGGAAATAAGCTTTGAAACGCTGCCCGACAGCATTGTAACAGCCGCGATATACTGCGTGACCGCGCCGACACCGAAAGCGCCCGCCCATGCCTTAAGACATACAAAAGCGTATACGATACCGGTAAACACCACCGAAACCGCGGCTGAAGATGCCGCGTACATTCCCATAGGTCCGCGTGCAAGCATGGCAAACATTCCGCGTGAGCCGAAAATGCCGTTTTTGTCATTATTATACCTGTCGCAGATAAGATCCTGACGGTATATGCGCATATCTGCCGCAAGCTCGTTTTTGTATCCGAGCCCTCCGAAATAACCGAAAAGTCTGTTGCCCAAATTGTGGGTATCGGCGCCTCCGGCAAAATAGCTTTCCGCTTTATTTGCAAGTAACGGTGCAAAATATGTTACTGCAAGCATGAGCACCACAACACCCACGCTTACAAAGGGGCTGTTCAGCGCCGTCAGCTTCCCCGCCCCCTCGGGCACGGGACTAAGAAACAGGGAAACGGTAAGTGATACGCCGCCCGCAAGAGAAGCAAGTGCCGAAACAACGCTTTCCGCGCTGCCGATGACTCTGTACAGTCCCCAGCCGCCGCCGTTCTGGCTTTGCCTTATAGTGGACAGCTTTTCGTATACCGCACTGTTGTCAATATCTATATAATCCATTTCCAACAGCTTGTCGGTGAAAATGTTTTCTACTTTGAAGTACATTCCGGCGCAAACGGTGTCGCGCCATTTTGCAAGGAGCGCGGTGCCGACGGATATAAGTGCGGCGAAAATCAGCGACGCCGCCGCAAGACTTACCAGCATTTTAGGGGCTCTGCTTGTGGACAGCTCTTCTATAAGGAGCGCGGAAATATACACGCCCACATAGGGAGTAAGCGCCTCCCACACGGAGCAGATAAGGCGGGATACTATCATCTGCGGATAGCGGCTTCCGATAAGGCGGAACGCCTTGATGTTTATTTTAAGCGCCTGTCTGTGGGACAGCAGGCCTTTTTTGCTTTCGTCCATGCTTTTATCGGCTTTCTTATTCTTCGTTTTCACATCCGTCGCCCCCTTCCCTGTAATATTTGCTTTGCACCTCATACAAAGATGCGTATTTTCCACCCAGCGCCAGAAGCTCCCCGTGAGTTCCCTCCTCGGCTACCGTGCCGCCGTCCACCAGGATTATCCTGTCGCAGAAGCGGGTGGACGCAAGTCGGTGGGAAATGTAGACGGAGGATTTTCCCTCTGTCATATCGTTGTATTTACGGTAAAGACTTGCTTCAGCCAGCGGGTCAAGGGCTGCGGTAGGCTCGTCAAGGACTATGACGGGTGCGTCCTTATACAGCGCCCGCGCCAGCATAAGCCGCTGTGTTTCGCCGCCGGACAGCAGCACCGCGTCCTCGTACACCTCTCTGTTAAGCAGAGTTTCGGCGCCTTTGGGGAGGGAATCGATTTTTTCGCAAAGATCGGCTTTTTCAAGGCACCGTCTGACCTTTGCCATGTCGATATTGTCCTCGCTCTGTGCCACATTTGCCGCAACAGTACATGCAAGCACGGTGAAGGACTGGAATACTGCCGAAAACAGATCGTAATAGTCCCGTCTGTTTATTTCTCTCACATCCGTGCCGTTAAAAAGCACGCGCCCCTCGGTAGGGTCAAGAAAGCCGCAAAGCAGTTTAATAAGCGTGGTTTTGCCCGCGCCGTTAAGTCCCACCACGGCAAGCTTTTCTCCCGGATGAAGCGTAAGGTTTACGCCGCACAGCGTATCTTTATCGCTGCCGGGATAGCGGAACGACACATTTTCAAGCTTTATTTCGCATTTTTCCCTGTCCCGCGCTTCAAGCCTTTTTCCGCCGTCCAGCTCAAAAGGCTCGGGGTATTCCAGGCACTCCATAACGGTTGAAATGTCAAGGCTCTGTTTGTGCAGGGTGGACATATTCCCCAGTATTCCCGTAACCCAGCCCGCAAAGCCGCCTACCGCGGAAAAATACAGAAGAAATTCGGGAGCACTGAGCCCCTTTTCAAGGGTCAGGTATATGAGATAGGCATATGCGATTCCGCTCCTGAGAAAGGTAAATACCGTATCCGCAATTTTTCCCCATATGTAGACTCCGTTGGCGCGGCTGTGAAACGCCGTATAGCAGTCCATCGCCTTGGCGTACAGCTCCTTCAGCCAGGGGATAAGGTTAAACAGGCGTATATCCTTGGCGGCGCTTTGGTCTTCGGCTCTGCGGGAATAGTACCACATTTTCTTTTCGTGCTCCGCCACCTCCTCACGGTGACGGTAGCCGTACTCGTTAAGCCGCTTTGTAATGAAATATCCGCCCAGAGCGGTGACGCAGGTTACTGCAATAAGCCACGGCTCCAGCGACATGATCAGCAGTATGTAGACAACAAAGCCCAGCACGTTTTTGGAAAGCTCCGTAAGGGTTGTCCATATTGCCTCAGTTGCCTGAGAGTTGCCGGATATCGCCTCGCTTGCCTTTGCGCTCAGCTTTTTGAACTGCTCGCTGCTTATATTGGGGTATGAGGTGGTGGCCATCTTTCTGTTCAGCGCAGTTATAATCGCCATACGTACCTGTATTCTGCCGAAAAGTATATTCATCTCAACATATGACGCGGCAGCACCCGTCAGCATCAAAAGTCCCGTAAAAATCAGTATGGTAAGCACAAGCTGCAAAACGGGCACTTTGTTTTCAACCGCCGACAGGATTGTGGGAGTAATATACAGGCCGAGCAGGTTTTGCCCCACCGCAAGTACTGCTGTCAGAAGCCCAAGGACCAGTACCTTTTTCTCTTTTTCCCGCCACGCCAGGGACACCATGTATCGGGTGCTTTGCCACATATTGTATTTGGGCGGCTTTTTTTCTTCTTTATTCATAAACTGTTATATACCTTTCGTCAAAATCGCCTTTTCAGGGAAAAAATGCAGTTCAGTCGCCGTAAAGCTCATCCAAAAGGTCGTCTGTTTCGTCGATGGCGTCCTCAAGACAATCCACCTCGTACTCCCATTTTGCATAGGCGCTGCTGTCGGAGTCATGAGGCTTGTTCATCTTTTTTACCCTGAGCTCTTCCAAAAGTTTTTGTCTCTTTTCCGTAAGCTGCTCGCGGGTCTCGCTTGTGTCAATGCCTGCTTCTCTCCGCTTACTCAGCTTTGAAAGTTTGCGGCTCAGTATTGCCACCATTGCCACGTTGTTATTCTCAACGGCTGTATTGAAGCAGCTCACGCAGGCTTCATTGGAGGCATATCGTGAAAGAATTGCTGTAAGAGCACAGTCTCCTGCGTTGAAGGCCGTGTAAAAGTGTTTTTCCAGAGTTTCGCTATCGGCATATTTCGCCAGCATCGCCGTGAAATCCGGTTTTCCTGCCTGTATGGCATCTGTCAGCAGTCTGTTCCTTGTGTCATTGTCAAGATATTTTTTCAGAACCGAAAAAATGGAAACATTACCGTTTCGGTAAGCCTTTTCGGCAACCGCCGCAAGCTCCGCGCTGTCAAAGGAGCAGGCAGCAAGGTTTACGCTGTCCGGCAGTTTTTCCGCGCTTTGCTCCGTCATACCGTCTATTTTAATAACATCAAGCAGTTCCCTGTTTTTCTCCGGGGAGAGCATGGGGGAGACAGCGTTGAATTCCTCAACGGTGATGCTGTCGGGAGTATCTGCGCCCGTTATTATATCCGCCGCTTTTTTGTCGCCGATAAGCTCGTCCACCGTAACGCCCAGTATTTCGGCAAGAAGTCCGAGATTGGAAATATCCGGCATGGAAATTCCCCTCTCCCAGTTTGAAACTGCCTGAAAGCTTATACCCAGACGGTTTGCAAGCTCCATTTGCGTAAGGTTTGCCGATTTTCTCAGAAGAGAAATTTTATTTCCGATTTCATTCATATTAAACATTTTTCTGTTCCTTTCCGATTGATTATTTCCGTGCGGGACTAACCGCCGCACAAGGCATTTCGTAAGCTTACAATGCAATTATAGAAAACAGGGGCGCATATTGCAATAAATTGTCAGTTGAAACCCGGGGTTTATAAATAAACTGTCAGTTGAACTGCCCGAAAAAGCGTGGATTTACGGTACTTTTTATGCAGAGAAACCGCAAAATGCAGTTTTTTATATGAAAATTTTTTTGCACCGTAGACTATTTGAGCGGTCTGTGATAAAATAAGCGTTAGAATACTTGACATTATCGGGAGGGCACATATGGTAAAAGCTAAAGTATGGTTTACAAAAGAACTGTCCCCTGAGGCAGTAGTGAAAATGTACGAAGCGGTTGGAATTCCTCTTACGGGAAAAGTAGCCGTAAAGGTACATTCGGGTGAAAAGGGCAATCAGAATTTCCTGCGCCCCGAATTTATGCGCCCCGCCGTAGAAAAGGTACGCGGCACGGTGGTAGAGTGCAACACGGCGTACAGCGGAGAGCGCAACAGCACCCCAAAGCACAGAGAACTGCTCGCCTACCACGGCTGGTCAAAATGCTTCGATGTGGATCTTCTTGACGCAGAGGGACCGGATGCGGTACTGAAGGTGCGCGGCGGAACGGTGCTTCGGGAAAATCTTGTAGGAAAAAATATTTTGAATTACACGGATCTGCTTGTATTGTCCCATTTCAAAGGACATCCCATGGGAGGCTACGGCGGCGCGCTGAAGCAGCTTTCCATCGGTTTTGCCTCATCTGCCGGGAAATGCCTTATCCACTCAGGAGGATATACGGGCAGTCAGGAGGAGGTATGGCAGCACACCGCACCGCAGGACAAATTCTGCGAGGCTATGGCTGACGCCGCAAGCAGCGTTACGGACTTTTTCGGAGGACGCGCCGTATATGTGAATATGGTGTGCAATCTGTCGGTAGACTGCGACTGCTGTGCCGTTGCCGAAGACCCCTGCATGAAGGATATAGGCATACTGTCAAGCGCCGACCCCGTTGCGCTTGACACGGCGTGTCTCGACCTTGTGTATTCGTCAAAGGATCCGGGCAGAGATCATTTTGTGGAAAGAGTGGAATCCCGTCACGGCAAACACACAATAGACGCGGCGGCAGCGCTGGGAGTGGGCACAAAGGATTACGAGCTTATAGAAATTTAGTTTATATTACGCAAAAAGGCTGCTGTCCGCAGCCTTTTTGCATTACTGTATTTTTACTGTGACAGTTCGGGAAAATATTCATATTCCCCGCTCTCTGCGTTGCGCAGATAAGCCATGGCGTGCATCCGGTCGCCTTCCTTATACATAATCACCAAGTCCCCTACGCCGTCGCCGTTCAGATCGTCAAAGCTTGCTTTGACAAATTTCTTTTCGGCATCACTTACGGGCTCGGGGTATTTTACCTCGGCGGGAGTATCTTCGCCTTCAACGCGGATTTCTGCGGAGTCATCGCCGACGGACAGGGACACTTCCCTGTTCTCACCGTCAATAACCACGGTGTCCTCTGCGGCGTCACCGCTTTGGCCGTTTTTTCCGTCCTCGCTGTCATCGGTGTCAGCGGAGTCCCCGCCGTCCGGGGACTTATCGGGCTCCGACGAAGCACCGTCCGTCTGAGCGGAAGATGCTTCGGCGTCTTTACTGTCGGAAATCGTGCCGTCTGTCTGCTTTCTCAAAAGAGAACATGAAGCAAGAGACGCAAGACATATTGCCGCGCACAGCAGCAGGCAAAGGGTTTTTATAAATTTTTTCATACTTATGACCGTGCCTTTCGTTGATTTGTGGCGCTTTTACAAACCCACAGGGAGCGTATCACGGTTTTACATAAGTATCATATCATACAAGCGCCCGCTTTTCAATACGGGAGAGCAAAAACAGGGCTGTCATAATATTTTCATATCTGATTTATACCTAATATTTGAATTTTTTCAAAAAGCGGGACATGGGCGAAAATATATGCTATACTATAAGAAAAAGCAGATTTCCTGAAAAAGTTTGCGCTGTATATAAGCATAAGGAGGTGAATAACGGTGAAAAAGCTGCGAAGTGCCGCAGCGCTGCTGCTGACTGCTGCCCTGCTTCTGCCCTGCTTTGCCGCGACGGTTTCCGGCGTCGGGGGAAGCGGCGAGCCTTGGATCGAGCACGCTCTTGACATACTTGACAAAGAATACTGGGGCGGAGACGGCGTCACCGTTGTTCAGCGCTCCGCTAACGGCAGACCTGCCGTATCAGTAAGCCCCGCGCAGGACACAGACGGCGCCGATGTGGGCTTCTTTGCCGACTTTGAGCCTGTCGATCTTTCAGGCTGCAGGGAGCTTGTAATTGATATTATGCTGCGCGGCACCGCCGAGAAGTACACTGTCACAGCCGTTCCCGTATCGGGTCAGAGCCGCGGCGAGGCATACACCCGGGAGTTCGGCAAAGAAACGGAAAAGCTGTATATTCCCCTGTCCGAGGATATTGCAAAGAGCCTTGACCGTATAGAGTTTACGGTAAACTGCTCCGACGGCGCGCTTACATATGCGGTAGTTTACTCCGTCAGCGCCGACAGCGGATATACATATATATTCAAAGACACTTTCATGTCAGAGGATGTTGAGTGTAATGCAGGCACCGCAGAAGTCACAAAGGACGGTATCGGCATATTGCCCGACGGCGGGAAAGCCGAACTCAGTCCGAGCTTTGATTTTGACACCGACTCCGACTCCTCATATGTACTGTGGATAACGGCACGGGGACTTACCTCCGGTACTGTGGATGTTCTGGCATATGACGTCAGCGGCGACGGCGAGCAGGTCCCCTCCTCCGGCGCTCAGGCGCTTATGGCGGGAGTGCATACCTATGCTTTTATAATAAAAAGCGCTTTTGAAAATCCGATATTTGTTTTTGAGGGACTGGGTCAGCAGGAATGTGCCGACGGCTTTACCGTAACCGGCGCGGGAATTTCCGCCGTGGGAGAAAACTACGATCAATCGGCGGGAAGCATAACCTCATGTGAATACGAAAACGGCTCGGTTACGGTGTCCGGCGCCCTCTCAAACGAAGCCTCCGTGACTTATGTAGGCTCAAAGCTCGGTGTGTACGCCATCCCCGTATGGGAGGATCCCGAGGAAGTATGCAGCGGAGAGCCCGACGCCACCGTCAGCTTTTCCACCCGCTTTTCCGTCACCTTTACGCCTACGGAAAACTACGCCTGCTGTATGTACCTTGCGGTCATAATTACGGATGAGGGAAATATCCCTCTGGGAGCGCCGCAGTTTGTAAGTACCCCTTCTCCGTCGGGAGAGGTGGGCGTCTCCGTCTCCGCCCTTGACGGCGCCGATTCGGCGGGCGTGTTTGAAGCGAATATTTCCTCCTCCGTTATAAATATTTATACGGACAGGCTGTTTGAGGGCGAAAATATATATTCCGCAAGCCTTTATACCTACTCAAACGAGAATTTCTATTTTGACTCCGACTATCTTGCGGAAATCGAAAAGCGTCTGACCCTTGCCGCCTCCGCCGGAGTAAGGGTTTATGTAAGGCTGCTGACTTCTTCCGACGGCACCTTCAGCTACGACACGGGCGACAGAGACAGTATGATGGCTATGTGCGCCGTGGCAAGTCTGCTTTCCACGCGCTTTGACTCGATACGCGGCTTCATACTGGGGGAGGAGTCCGTGCAGGGCTACGGAACAAATAATGTCCCCGACTTAGTTCAGACGGAAAAATGGGCGTATCTTGCCTCAATATTCACCCTTTGCGTGCGCTCAAACGGCACGGCGCAGGAGGTTTATCTTCCCTTCTCCGATGATGCCGACTCCGATCCCTCTCCTTTGTTTGCCGCCGTCCGATACAAAATGGCGGCACACTCAAAGCAAAGTATTTCCGTACTGTACACCTGCCGCTCCGACGGCGACCCGCTGAGCACCGCGGCCTCCGTATCGCACGCCGCCTCTGTTTCAAACGCCTGCGGCTATACCGCCGACAGCAGTGCCGCAGTTTGGGCTTCTCCTGACGGTGCGGGCAGCGAAGAGACAGCTTCAAAATATATCGAGTATTGCCGCACGGCGGCAAACTCCGGGCTGCGCTTTGCGGCCATGTCCGTGGAAAACCTTGATAATTCCGACGAATTCTACGATTTTCTGAAAGCGGCAACAGACCGTGAAAACATTTTCTCCGCCTCCGTAGAGCAATTTAAGGCAATTGAAGAAAATATAGAGTTTTCGGGCGAGTGCGATATCTGGAATTTTACAAATGCCTATGATACCTCGGGCTGGGTGGCAGGCGGCGGCTTTTCCTCCGCAGTTACCTCCCGTTCAAACTTTGACGGCAGAGCCCTGGCGGCTGTAAACGAATCAGGCGCGGGCAAAGCGGGTATCCTCATCTGCCGTCTTGCTTCTCCCGTTAATATGACAGACACGAGTCTGAAGATCACTGTCGGTATTGCCGGTACAGGAAACGAGCCTGCCGACATAACCGTAATAGTGGGCGGACGCGATCTCAGAGCAGAATTTTCTGCAAACGCCGAATACGGCGAGCAAACAGAGCTTATATGCAATATGTCGGGCTTTTCCGGCGCCGCAAATATAGATTATGTGGCAATTATTGTCAGAAGCGAAGCACAAAGCGTCACTGAACTTTCGGGCATAAAGCTTTGCAGCCTGACCGTGCCGCAGCAGGAGCTTAAAGCAAGACTGGGAAGTGAGACCGACAGCGGAATTGCTCCCGTATTCTGGGCGGCGGTTATTGTCCTTGCGGCAGTCACCGTCACGGTTTTCATTCTTCTTTCAAGGCGGCGCACACACAGACAA
>JBJDYY010000196.1:0-9982 GCA_051867715.1 Candidatus Avispirillum sp. | reverse complement strand
GTTTGTTGTCCTCGTCGTTTATGTTTCTGCCGATGACCTTGGAGGCAATGGACACGGACAGCTCCACAACGCTGTCACGCATACTCTCAGCAGACTCCGCCTCTTTTGCGGCAATAGCCTGCTTTGCGTCGGAAAGCAGCCTGTCTGCGTCCTTTTTGGCGCTTCTGACAAGCTCGTCGGCACGCTGCTGACCCTCTTTCTCCCCCGCACGCACAGCCTCTGCACGGGCGGCTTCGACCTCGGACAGCTTCTTTTCGTACTCCTCGCACATGGCCTGTGCCTCTTCCGCCTTGCTCTCAACCTCTGCCTTTTCGTCCTCAAGGCGCTTTTTGCGCGCGTCGAGAAACTTTCTCACCGGCTTGTAAGCAAGAAACCTGACTATAACGAAAAGAATTACGATATTTACAATGTTCATTATAAGATCCATAGGGATCTTTGAAAGGTCAAGTCCTTCCACCTTCAGTGCACCTCCTTATGCCTTGCAGTAAAACAGTAAAACCTATCAGAACAGAATAGATTATTTTACCGCCAGGATAAGCGCTACAACGAAAGCGTAAATTGCCGTTGACTCTGCAAGCGCACAGCCGAGAAGAAGAAGCGTGTTGATTTTTCCGGATGCCTCAGGCTGTCTTGCAGCCGACTCGCACGCCTTGCCGGTAGCGATACCCATACCGAGACCCGCTCCCAGAACTGCCAGAATTGCTATACCTGCACCTATTGCTGCCATTTTTTCTACCTTGTCCTTTCCTTGTTAATCGATGGCTTCGTTTATAAATGTCATCGAAAGTATAATAAAAATGTAAATCTGAATTATGGGGTGGAACAGATTGAAGTAAAGTCCCGCCACGGGGATAACGCCGATGCGGTAGCCGCCCAGCACCCCTTTCAGCAGATCCATAACTATCATGCCGCCCAGCATATTGCCGAACAGACGGCAGGCCAGAGACACGGGGACCGCCACATCGCTGATGACCTTCATTGGGAACATAACCGGGTTGGGCTTGCACATGGAGGCGAGCCTTCCGCCGATGCCTTTTTTACGAATGCCGTAGAAGTTTATCATGAAAAATGTGATAAGTCCCATTGCAAGCGTCACTGCAATGTCCGAGGTGGGAGCTCTGAGCCCGAACAGCTCACAGCCCGCGGCGCCCAGCATAAACAGTGCAAGGGAAAACATATACGGCGCAATCTCTCCCGAATAGTCGCAAAGAGTATCTCTTGCAAATTTGTCGACAAATTCCACGCAGGTCTCAATAACATTCTGCAGCCCCTTGGGGTTATCCGCCGAAAACCGCGGAAATACAAACAGGCGGAATATGAGGCAAAGAACTGCGATTATTGCCGTAATCGCCCACATATACACAGAGGTCTTTGCCACGGAAAAGCCGAAAATATTCATCCTTTCCGAGAACAGGTCGAACTCCACCGTAATACCCTTGGAGCCGCCGATAAGCATATTGAATACGCTGCCTACAAACGCCCAGGAAAAGAGTATCACAGCCAGAAACAGCCGTTTTTTAACCTTTTTCCGCTTCGGCGTGGGATCCTCGGCGTATTTTGAACGCGCCGCGAAAAACAGAATGACAAACACGGCGCTGAGAACAGCCGTACCGGCTATCAGCGCAATGTTCAGCGGTGTCAGTTTCAATATATCATCTCCGATTCATTTATTCCTTTTAACAGATATAAGCGATGCCGCAGCGGCAGACAGGAATAACCCCGCCCCCAGTCCGGCACCGAAAGCGATGAGCCGCTCTCTGAAAAGCAGCATGACCGCTATGACCGCCGCCGCGTAAACGACGAGTTTCAAAAGGATAAATACGGCGGCAGACGCATATTTTGCGCCCGTAATGCGGGAAAGTACGCAGTACAGAAGCAGCCCCTGAAGCGCTCCCGTGCAAACTCCCGCAGCGGCAAACGCCGCATGGATCAGAATATCCGTACGCCTCACCGTCCTTTCAAACATCAGTAATTATATTCTTTTTGACAAAATAAGTCAAGGGATTTGCCCCATGCTTTTGTTATAATATGCGTTAAATTTTTATAAAGACCCCGGCAGCCCCGTATGTATTATATCCTGCAATAAAAAAATCATTTTAGAGACATAAAGCGAAAAACATCGCAGTTTTTCGCAATGCTACTTGCAATACGGCAAAATCCGTTGTATAATGTAAAAAATAAAAAGTAAAATAAAGGAGCAAACATATGAGCACACTTCATGTAATAGACCATCCCATGATCGCCCACAAGCTTACCCTTATGAGAGAGGTGGAAACGGGAGCCAAGGATTTCCGTCAGCTTCTCAACGAGATTTCCATGCTCATGGGCTACGAGATCACCAGAGACCTTCCCACCGAGGAGGTTGAGATCGAAACCCCCGTAGCAAAAATGACCGCCAAAAAGGTGTCCGGCAAAAAGCTTGCCATAGTGCCCATACTTCGCGCAGGTCTCGGAATGGTAGACGGACTGCTCAGCCTTGTTCCTGTCGCAAAGGTCGGTCACATAGGTCTGTACCGTGACCCGGAGACTCATATGCCCGTAGAATACTACTGCAAAATGCCGCCCGACATCAGCGAGAGAATAGTCATCGTGGTAGACCCCATGCTGGCAACCGGCGGAAGCGCTTCCGACGCTATCTCCATGCTGAAAAAGCGCGGCTGTACCAATATTAAGCTCATGTGCCTGGTAGGCGTGCCCGAGGGCGCCGAAAAAGTCATGGCAGACCATCCCGATGTTGACATATACATCGCCGCCATGGACGAAAAGCTCAACGAGCACAAATATATCGTTCCCGGTCTGGGCGACGCAGGAGACAGACTTTTCGGCACAAAATAAACCGCAATACAAATAAAAAAATCGGCACGTCTTTGTGCCGATTTTCCGTATAAAGAGCTTTTGGAGGAAATATGATCCGCAGAGTGCTGAATAAAAACGACGGAGGACAGCGGCTTGACAAGTATCTGACCAAGACCCTTCAGGGTATTCCCTCCGCACTGATGTATAAATATATTCGGAAAAAGCGGATAAAGGTCAACGGCCGCCGCGCAAAGGAAAATACCATGCTGTGCGCGGGAGACATCGTGGAAATGTATATCCCCGACGAGTTTTCAAAAACCGAGTCGGACGCTTCGGAATACGACCGTGTAAAAAGCGAGCCTGACATCGTATATGAAGACGAAAATATTATCATCTGCTGTAAAAAGCCGGGTATGCTGTCCCATACGGGGGACGAAACCGAGTGCGAAGCACAGAAAATAGCGGAGCGGGATACTCTTATATTCATACTAAAAGCATATCTTTATAAAAAAGGGGAATACTCTCCCGACAGCGAGGCTTCTTTTGCTCCCGCCCTGTGCAACCGTATTGACCGCAATACCGGCGGACTTGTAATAGCCGCCAAAAACGCCGAAGCGCTTCGGGAGGTCAACAGACTTATACGCGGCGGCATGGTTGATAAGCGCTACCTGTGCGCCGTCCACGGAAAGCCCTCCCCTGCAAACGCCACGGAGCGCGCCTATCTTACAAAAGACCCGAAGCTCAAAAAAGTAACGGTAACAAAGGAAAAGACGGCGTCCTCAAAAAGCATCGTCACCTCATACCGTACCCTTGCGTATAACCGTGAAAACGATTTGACGCTTATGGAAATCCATCTTGAAACCGGGCGTACCCACCAGATAAGAGCCCATATGGCGTATCTGGGTTATCCCCTGCTGGGAGAGGGCAAATACGCCCGTAACGCCGCCGACCGTGCCCTGGGTTATAAGTATCAGGCGCTGTATTCCTATAAGCTTACCTTCACGGCGGATGACGGCCCCCTGTCATATCTAAACAATAGAAGCTTTGAAGCTGATAAAAATAACATTCCCTTTCTCAAACTGTTCAGATAAAATGTTCAGATAAAAAACCTAGTCGGAGGCAATGCAAATGACGCGACCGGAAATAATGGGCGGCGCAGAAAAATCAGTCCGTAAAAAGCGGTTTGCTTTCTGCACCCTATACGCTCTTTCCGGCGCAGTATTTGCTTTGCCTCTTTTGTTCGGCAAGCTGTGGTTTATGGCATGGTTTGCCGCCTGCCCCGTGATTTACGCGGAAATGCACGCATCTTTTTCCGATTCCCACCCGTACCTGAAAGCGTGGGGGCGCGGAATGTGCTTTTTCCTTTTTTACGGCTTTGTGACCTATTACTGGTTTTGGGAGCTTTATCCCCTTGATTTTCTGAACTATGGCAAGGCGGAAGCGCTTGCGGTAGTGCTGTGCGCCTTTATCGGACTGCCCGCAGTGCAGGGCGCCGTTTCTTCATTCTTTTTCGTATTTATCACGGCGGCACGGCGGGGCGGGATTATACGACGCCACCCCGTCCTTTTCTCCATTTTCGCCTCATCCCTATGGTGCGTGGGAGAATGGATACAGACCCGTACCTGGGCGGGAGTACCGTGGGGACGGCTTGCCGTGGGGCAGGTGTCCTATCCTCCCGCTATACAGAGCGCTTCCCTTTTCGGCTCCTATTTCGTGTCTTTTCTCATTATCCTCGCAAACGCTTTTCTGGCGGGAGCCGTTCCCAATGCAAAATCCGGCGCAACCCGCCGCCGCAGAGGTATTATGGCGACATTGTTTCTGATAACCGTGCTGTCCAATTTTATATTCGGCAATGTCCGTATCTCTCTTAACAGCGCCGACGGCAAAAGCGTCAGCGTCGCCGCTGTTCAGGGCAATATTCCCTACGAGGATAAATGGTCTCAGACGCAGTACAGCCTGAATGTTTACAAAACGCTTACCGAGCAGGCGGCACGTGAGGGCGCAGAGCTTGTTCTCTGGCCGGAGACCGCCCTGCCCTGCGATATTACACAAAGCAGCGAAGCAAAAGATAAAGTGGAAAAACTCAGCAAGGAATGCGGCGCGGATATACTGTACGGCGCCTTTCAGACAGACAGCGATAAAAAGCTTTATAACGCCGTCCTCTATGCCTCCCCCGACGGTGACAGCGAAAGCACATCGTACAGAAAACGCCGCCTTGTGCCTTTCGGGGAATATATACCCGGTGAAGAACTGGTAAACGCGGTGTTTCCCTTTCTTGCGGGACTTGTGGACCTTGAAAGTCCCATGTACAGCGGCGATTTCCCCGAAATATTTGATACAAACTGCGGAAAAGTGGGCTGTCTCATATGCTTTGACTCCGTGTATGAGGAAAACTGCCTTGAGAGCGTCCGCAGCGGGGCACAGCTTATATGCGTTTCCACCAACGACTCATGGTTCGGCTCAAGCGCTGCACTGAGACAGCATAACGCCCACGCGGCACTTCGCGCCGTTGAAAACGGACGGTATGCAGTGAGAAGCGCAAACACGGGCATTTCTTCGGTTATCTCCCCCTACGGCGAAATATGCGAAAGCCTCGGTGCGGGCGAGAGGGGATTTATAACGGGAGAAGTAAGAATGCTGAGCGGCACCACCCTTTATACCCGTATCGGAAATATCCCCGTCCTGCTGTGCGCCCTGTTCAGTACAGCGACAGCAGCCGCGGCAGGAGTAAATATTTACCGTGATAAAAAGAACCGAGTAAAGAAACCCACCGGAAAGGATAAGCCGTAAAATGACCCTGACAGTAACCGAAAAGGAAAGCGGCAAAACTATCCGCGAACTGCTGCGCAAAGATATGGGCTATTCCTCCGGAATGCTGAAAAAGCTGAAATTCACGGAGGGCGGCATAACGGTAAACGGCGGCTTCGTGACCGTCCGTTACGAGCTTAAAGAGGGAGATGTGCTTCGCCTTGCAGACGAAGACCGTCCCGAGGACACCTGCCCGTATATGATACCGGTGGATTTGCCCCTGAAAATCGTATACGAGGACGCGGATGTGACCGCCGTGGACAAGCCGCCCGCCATGCCGGCGCACCCCTCTCACGGACACAGACTTGACACGGTTGCAAACGCCCTTGCCTACCGCTACCGCACCTCTCCCTATGTTTTCCGCCCCGTCAACCGTCTGGACTGCGATACCAGCGGACTAATGCTTACGGCAAACACCCGCCTTGCGGCGTCCCTTCTGTACCGCTCCATGGTAGCGGGAGACATTATAAAAATGTATGTGGCAGTGCTGTCAAAAGCTCCGGAAATATCCGAGGGAGCCATTGACCTCCCCATGGGGCGGTGCGATGACAGCATCATAAAACGGCGCATATACTCTCCCGAAGAGCCGGGAGCAAAGTCCGCGCTGACTTTGTATACCGTACTGTATACGGACAGTCAAAACGGCAGATGCGCCGTGCTTGCCGCTCCCGTAACAGGCAGGACTCACCAGCTCCGCCTGCATTTCGCCGCCGTAGGCTGCCCCCTGTGCGGCGACAGCCTGTACGACAGCCCCGACATGGCAATCGGCAGACAGGCGCTTCACGCGGCGTATCTCTCATTTCCCCACCCTGCAAATAAAGAGCGGATAACGCTCACTTCTCCCCTGCCCGACGACGTCGCCTCCCTGCTTTCCGACCCCCATGAAGCGACGGTGCGGTTTGAAGCGGCGGCAGAGCGCACCCTCAAAAGATTAAAGCAAATAAAAAAACAAATCTCCGCCCCCGATAATCCTCCGGGAAACGGGAAATCATAGCCGCCGGAAAGCCGACGGCTCCGACTACGGCTCTAAACCGCCGGCGGCGGGGGAAATCCCGCAGATACTTCTGTCTCCCGCCATTTGCAAATTTGCCCATAACCGCAAAAGCGGCAGGGCACATTAGCCTCCCTTGTGTAAAGGGAGGTGGCACGGCGTATGCCGTGACGGAGGGATTGTCTCACTGTGTTCTACAAAACAGCCCCTCAGTCGCCTTTGGCGCCAGCCCCCTTACCGGGGAAGCCTCCGCCGCGACAGCATTTTTAAGCAACAAAAGCCTCTTTTGAACCACCTCGTTAGCAGACGGTTTTCGAAAGATCACAATAAGAAAGGAGCCGGCGAAATGAAACATATAAAAGAATCAAAAGCAGATACAAAAATCCGCCCGGTCCCCATGTTCTCCATAATAATTTTCGCCCTCACCGCCGTATGCGGCGCCTGCCATATTATGTTTTATAAAAGCGCCGCCTTTGCCGACGCCTTTAATCAGAGCATAGGCAGAGCCGTGCGGTTTGCACTATCCAAAATCAGCGGTATTTTTCCCTTTTCCGTAATGGAATACCTGCTTTTCGCCTCCCCTGTACTTATCGTATGCCTCTGCGTCATCGTCGCCCGCACATCAAGGCGCGGCGGCCTCTGCGCCGTGCGCTGCGTGACCGGAGTGCTGTCTCTTGCGGCACTGGTCTATTGCCTTTTCGCGGCGGATTTTGCCCCGGGCTACCGCGGTACCTCTCTTGCAGACAAGCTGTCTCTCACCGACCGTCAGGTAAGCGCCGAGGAGCTTCACGAAACAACCCTTCTTGTCATAGACGAGCTGAACAGCGCGGCGCAGAAGGTGGATTTCCCCGTAAACGGCTCAAGCGCCATGCCCTATGAAAATTACGGCGAGCTGTCCCGTGAACTGTGCGACGCCTACGATACCGTGTGCGACGAATACAGCTTTATAGACAGATACTCTTCAAGGGTAAAGCCTCTTATCATCAGTAAATATATGACATATACCCATATCTCCGGCATATACGGCTTTTTCACCGGAGACGCCAATATAAACACCAATTATCCGGATTATGTGTGCGTTTACACTGCCGCCCACGAAATGGCGCATCAGCGCGGAATATCCCGCGAGGACGAGGCCAATTTCACTGCATTTCTGGTGTGCCGCGCCTCAAGTAATCCATATATCCGATACAGCGGACTTCTGAATATGTACGAGTATCTCAGCGACGCTTTGTATAAAGCGTCCCCCGAGCTTTACACCGACGCCGCCTCCCGTCTTTGCACATCTGCAAAAGCAGAGCTTCGTGCATACAGCCAATTTTTCGACAAATACAGAGACAATAAGGCAGCAGATGTTTCCGACAGTCTGAATAATTCCTATCTTGAAAGCCAGGGCACTGCGGGTACCGCAAGCTACGGTATGGTGGTAGATCTGGCGGTAGCCTATTATCTTGACTGACAATTGTGAAAACAGATGAATACAATAATTATTGAAGCATAAAAAAGCAGGATATTTTTACATAATTTGTACAATCGGGCGCGTGTGCCCTGATACATTTTGCACAACAATACGCGAATAATATAAAAAAGAGGAAAAAATACTTCCTTTTCTTGAAGTAATCTGTTATAATAATATGGAATGTGGCGACCTGTCACCACATAGATTTGTCTGTATGCCGCACAGGCGGCGCTATCATAAATTGCAGCAAGGTATTGGCTGCCCGGCAATTTTTGCCGATCATGGCTCTGAGCCATTGATCCATTATGAAAGGAATTTATCTTTTATGGATAAAATAATAATCAACGGAGGTACGCCCCTGCGCGGCAGCGTAGAGATAAGCGGCATGAAGAATGCCGCTATGCCCATAATCTACGCCTGCGTTATGGTTGAGGATAAATGCGTCATTGAGAACGTGCCCAATGTGCGCGACGTATCTCTTTCACTTGATATACTCCGCAGTATGGGCGCCCGCATAAAGACTCTGGGCAGAAACACCGTGGAGATAGACTGCACAGACATACGCCAGGGCGCGGCTCCCTCCGAGCTTGCCCGCAAAATACGCGGCTCCTATTACCTTTTGGGCGCGGAGTTTTCCCGTTTCGGAAAAGCCCATGTGGCATATCCCGGAGGATGCGACTTCGGCGGCAGACCCATAGACCAGCACATCAAAGGCTTTGAGTGTCTGGGCGGCACCGTTGCAAGCGACAGCAGCGGAAACATCGAGATAACCTCCGAGGGCGGACCCGTAGGCTCAAGCATATTCTTCGACTTTGTAACGGTGGGAGCCACCATAAACGTAATGCTTGCGGCAGTTCTTGCAGAGGGTACCACCGTTATAGAAAACGCGGCGAGAGAGCCTCACATAGTTGACCTTGCAAACTTTCTTAACACCTGCGGCGCAAAGATAAGCGGCGCGGGCACGGATGTTATAAAAATAAAGGGCGTCAACCGCCTGCACGGCTGCACCTACGCCATTATTCCCGATATGATCGAGGCGGGCACCTATATGGTGGCGGCGGCGGCAACCGGCGGCTGCGTAAAGCTTACCAATGTAATTCCCAAACACCTTGAGTCTGTTTCCGCAAAGCTTGAGGAGGTGGGGGCCGTGGTCGATGAATTCGACGACGCCGTCATCGTCACAGGCAGAGAGCAGGTGCGAAAGGCGAATATAAAGACCCATCCCTACCCCGGCTTCCCCACGGATATGCAGCCTCAGATGGCGGTGCTGCTGTGCCTTGCGGGAGGGGTCAGCTATGTGTCCGAGGGCGTTTACGAAAAGCGCTTCCGCTATGTTGAGGAACTTACAAAAATGGGAGCCGTTATAAAAGTCGACGGCAGAACGGCGGTCATCGAGGGCGGAAAGCCTCTGCACGGCGCCGAGGTTATGGCAACAGACCTGAGAGGCGGGGTGTCCATGGTCATCGCCGGACTTATTGCCGAAGGCACTACCGAAATAACGGAAATAAGACTTATCGAAAGAGGCTACGACGACATAGTCGGCAAGCTTCGCTCCCTAGGAGCCGACATTAAAAAGATCTCCGTTCCCGACAGGGACGAAACGGTCATAAAAAAAGCAAACTGAGAAAGAGGTATAAAGAAATGGAAGTAACAAGAGAAACAGTTATCGGAGATGTGCTGGACTACGATATAGAGACCGCACAGTTCTTCTTTGAGATCGGCATGCACTGCCTGGGCTGCCCCCACTCCAGAGGCGAAAGCATCGAGGCTGCCTGCGAGGTACACGGCACGGACGCCGACGAGCTTTGCGAAAAGATCAACGCGTTTCTTGCGGAAAAAGAAGGCAAATAATTGTTATGTATGAGAAAACGGGCGGACATGTTCCGCCCGTTTTCAAAATCATGTCAGAGCGGAGCGCCGCTCGGTTT
>JBJDYY010000195.1:0-2163 GCA_051867715.1 Candidatus Avispirillum sp. | reverse complement strand
GAATCTCTCCCCTCTTCTCGACACGGAAGAACATCAAGGCGTTACGTTGAAAGAGTACAACACATTCGACTAAGTGAAAAGGAGCCTGTACCGTTAGCCTAAATTTCAAGTCTCGCGACAGAAATACAACAAAGCTAATGAGCGTGTCGATAGCAGATTTGAAGTTACCCACAGAAGGCAAGAAAAGCAAACTGAACATTAACCGCAGGGGCGGACGGCTTCGCCGTCCGAATTGCAATGAAGAAATGCAGGAGAAAGCGAGCTTTCTCCTGCGTTTCTTCATATGCCTGCCGCTTTTGCGGCACCCCTGCGGGAACGATTCTATGTTTCTATGCCCTTATTAAAAGTTTTTTGGGGTTCTTAGTACCTTTTTCTCAAAAAAGGTACTAAGCGGGGCACGGGGCGGAGCCCCGTTTATAGTCGGGGTAAAGGGCGGAGCTCCGGCAGAGCCCTGTTTCATAATTTACATTTACCTTTTATATTATACTGTAATCAAAATTTGTCCGCCGTCATATGATAATACGGATAATTTGTCCTGCACGGCGGGATCTTTGAAAGGTGGAACGAATATGGATACGGTGAAAAAAATATCCGAGGGACTGCTTATCGGTCCCGAATTTGACTTCAGTGCCGTGGGCGAGTGCTCGGGGGAGGTGATAATGCCGGACTACTACCCCGAAATACGGCGGGTGGTAAGCGTCAGCGCCGAGGCGCTTCCCGACTCTAAGTTTATTTCCGACAAAAGCCTTGAATACGGCGGAACTGTCAGTTTCAATGTGCTGTACATAGGCGACGACGGCGCACTTAGCTGTGTGTCGGACTCTCCCGAGTATTCCTTTACCCAGAGCCTGCCCGCTTCTGTCAGCGGCACGGCGGTGTGGGTAGAAACGCGGGCGGAAAACCCTCAGTGCAGAGTGCTTGCCCCCAGAAAGCTTTCACTTCGGGCTCGGCTTCGCTCCCGCATATGCGCAGACGGCGGCGCACCCTACCAATTCGGTGCAACTGACCGCTTAGGAGAGCCCTGCGGCTCTGATATGGCGGACACGCTTGAAAAGCACTGCTCGGAGGCTGTAACGGCAATAAGGCGGCATACGGCGTACACAGGCAGCACCTCCGGCAGTATCGGTATTTCCTCCGAGGCAAAGCCTGTTTTGTGTGACGGAAGCGTAACCGTGACCGGAGCCGAGACACACGGAGACCGCATTTCTCTTTCCGGCTTTGTCAGCGTTCATATCGTAACGCTTGACGGCACCGGTATTTATTCCTATACCCGCACAAGGCTTCCCTTTGAAGAGGATATTCCCGCGGACGGCGCAGCCGAGGGCGACAGCGCCGCGGCGTGGGGGCGTGCCGCCTCCGTCAGCATAAATCAGGGAGATTCGGGCTTTGAGGCCGATGTGGAATATGATCTGGATGTATTCTGGTGCCGCCCCTGCCCCGTGACACTTACGGACGACGCTTACTCAACGGAATATGTGACCGAGGTGCGCCGCACGGAAACTGACATACTGTCGCCCCTCTGCTGCTGCATCGGAGAAGTCAGCATCACAGGCGAGGGCAAGAGAAGCGGTAGCCGCGAGGCCGACGCATATATTGTGGACGCCGCGGCGTTCCCCGATTTTGAAAAGGCAGAGTGCCGCGACGGCAAGCTGGTCTTTTCGGGCAACTGCGTATTCAAGGTGTATGTTGCAAGCGGCGGAGAGGTGGAATGCGAGGAATTCAGCCTCCCCCTGAAATACGAAACGGCTGCAAAGGGCGACGCCGCTCCCTCGGAATGCGTATGGCGCGCACACCCCGCCGTGGAAGATGTAAAAGCGCGGCTTGACGGAGAGCGCATAAATGTAAGTGCGGATATGTCCGTATTTGCCGAGGCTGTGCGCAAGGAAAAACGGGAGCCCGTCACCGAGGCTGTTCTGGGAGACAGAAGAGAGGACAGAGGTCAGGAATGTATCCGCATATGCTATCCCCGCCAGGGAGAGACAGTATGGGAGGTTGCAAAGCGCTGCGGTGCGTCTCTGTCGGAGCTTGAGCGAATCAACCGAATCTCGGGAGACGGCGTTTGCGACGGCTCGCCGATTATAATCAAGTAGTTTTAAGCATATAATACCGATAATCAAAACCACCGGCAAAGCCGGTGGCATGCTTGAGGCTGTAAGCCGCTGC
>JBJDYY010000194.1:0-10140 GCA_051867715.1 Candidatus Avispirillum sp. | reverse complement strand
CCCCTGATTATGTGGCTTGACGCAGACAGGGAGTTTCTGAAAGGCGCCAGCGTTGCCGACAAAATAGTAGGCAGGGCGGTAGCTATGCTACTGGTGTACGGAGGCGCCGCAGAGGTGTATGCTTCTGTTATAAGCCGCGGCGCTCTTGACTATCTTCAGGAGCACGGTATCGGCGTGACCTATACCAACACCTGCATTGCGGTCTCCAATCGTCGCGGAGACGGAATCTGCCCCATGGAGCGCGCTGTGGCTCCCGTAAAAGACCCCGAGGAGGCGTTCCGCGTGCTTCGGGAAAAGGTTTTAGACAAATGACAAATTTGGCAGGCAATCAATACAGCTAAAACAGTTCAAGCAAATAACTTGCGGCATTGCCGCGGGAAAGGAATTTTTATGATATACGACAAGGGAGCAGGCGAGGACAAAAACTGGATACTCGCCGAAGGAGACTTCAGCACAGACATGCTGGCAAAGTGTGAATCCGTTATGTGCCAGGGCAACGGATACATGGCAGTGAGAGGCGCGGCAGAGGAAATTTGCTCCGACAACATCGGCCGCTACACTCTTGTGGCGGGCACCTTTGACAAGCTGCCCGAGGACGCCTGCAACGAGCTTGCAAACAGCGCGGATTTTACCGCAATGACCATTGAAATAAACGGGGAGCGCGTTACTCCCGAGGGACGCAAAGAGGGTACATACGAAAGGTATCTCAATCTGCGCACGGGACTACTTAGGCGCACCTACATATGGACAGCCGCAGACGGCAGCGAATACAAGCTGTCCTTTGAGCGCGTAGTGTCCCTTAAAAACAAGCATCTTGCGGCGGCGGCAGTATCCGTTCATTCCCTGACGGATAAAACGGCAAATGTCAAAATTGTCACCGGCATTGACGGCGAGAGCATCCAGAAAGAGGCTCATTTCGAGGCTGTGGACGCTTCCTTTGAGGACGGCGTTATGATGGTATCCGCGAAAACACAGCAGTCCGGCATTACGTTTACCACTGCTTCCTCCGTTACCATTAACACGGAATGCGATGTAAAAACTGAAGCAAGCGGCAAAAAGGCAATTGCCGAAATTTCCTTCGAACTTCCCGCCGACAGAAATGTTATACTGGAAAAGCGCAGCGTGGTATATACCAACCGCGACCGCGAGCGTGACGGCTGCAGCCTGTTCTGCCTTACGGACACCGCCCGCCGTGCGCTCCTTTCTGCCGAAAAGCAGTCCTTTGACGAGATTGCCGACGAAAGCGCTGCCGAGTGGGAGGAGAGGATATGGAGCCGGCGCGATGTTACGATCGACGGTCCTGACACCGACCAGCTTGCTCTGCGCTTTGCCGTATATCATCTTACCGTTATGGCGCCCGTTCACGACAACAGAATGAATATCGGCGCAAAAGGTCTTTCCGGCCCCGGCTATTACGGTCACGCTTTCTGGGACACGGAAAACTATATGCTTCCCTTCTTTATTTTCTCCGCTCCCGACGAGGCGAGAAGCCTTTGCGAATACAGATACAACAGCATCGGTGCCGCCCGCGAATATGCGAAGAAAGCCGGATGTGAAGGTGCGAGATACCCTTGGGAGGCGGCATGGATTACAGACGGAGAGGCTACTCCCACCTGGTGTGACACCGGAGATCTGGAGCTTCACATAACCTCGGATGTTGCTTTCGGCGCATATTACTACTACAAGGTAAGCGGCGACGAGGACTTTATGGATCGCTGCGGCTACGAGCTTATTCTGGACTGCGCAAAATACTGGGCGACAAGAGTCGAATACAACAAAGAACTTGACCGCTATGAAATAAACGATGTCATAGGTCCCAACGAGTACAAGGCTCATGTAAACAACAACGCCTACACCAACTATCTTGCGCACAGCCTTATGCAGCTTGCAATGGAGTACACCGAAAAGCTGAAGACCGAAAAACCCGAAGTTTACGATCGCCTTAACGGCATACTGGAGCTTGACAGATTTATGCCTATATGGCAGGGCAGAAGCGCGAAGCTTTATCTCCCCCGCGAGAACGCTGACGGCATTATTCCCGAGGACGATACTTTCCTTTCCCTGCCCGATGTTTCCGATGAAAAGGTAAGCGTGTCTCTCGACCCCAATGTGAGAGAAAAAATGAAGACCTCCGGATATCTTCCGGTGCAGATATGCAAACAGGCTGATGTAGTGGCTCTGTTCTATATGATGGAGGATCTGTTCAGCCCCGAGTGCAAGAAGAAGAACTTCTACTTCTACGAGCACCGCTGTCTCCATGATTCCAGCCTGTCCCTTGCTACCTTCTCCGCACTTGCCGCCGATCTGCATGAGGACGATATGGCTTACAGCCTGTTTGAAAGAGCTACCATGATTGATATGAGCGGTTATCCCAAATCCTCCGACGCAGGCGTTCACGCAGCCTCTCTCGGCGGCATATGGCAGTGCTGCGTACTGGGCTTCGGCGGTGTACGGCGCTACGGCGACGCCCTGCGTATACAGCCCAATCTGCCCGAGAAATGGAACAGCGTAAGCTTCTGCATATACTGGCACGGTCAGCGCCTGTCAGTTACGGCGACCCATGAGCTGCTTTCCGTTAAGAATCTCACGGGCACGGCTGATGTGCAGTTTTTGCACGACGGCAAGCTCTGCAGCGTAGGCGACGGAGTGACGGTAAGACTGTAACGATGCAGCTTATCAGCTTATTATTAAGGAAGAAAAGCAATGAAAACAAAAGCTATAATCTTTGACCTTGACGGTGTAATCACGGACACGGCGCGCTATCATTTCCGTGCGTGGAAAATGCTTGCAGACAGCCTCGGCTTCAGCTTTACCGAGACTGATAATGAGCGGCTGAAAGGCGTATCCCGTATGGATTCGCTGAATATTATCCTTGAAATAAACGGCGCCGAAGACCGTTTTACCCTTGAAGAAAAAGAAGCGCTGTGCAAGACAAAAAACGACAACTACATACAGCTTATCTCGCAGATAACCCCTGCGGACATTCTGCCGGGAATTTCCGATTTCATGGCGGCGGCAAAGGCGGCGGGACTCAAATGTGCGGTGGCGTCCGTGTCGAAAAACGCGCCCGCAGTGCTTAAAAGTCTGGGACTTGCAGACAGCTTTGATTATGTAGCAGACGCAAAAAAGATAACCCGTTCAAAGCCCGACCCGGAGATTTTCACCGTATGTGCCCAGTCTCTCGGCTTTAAGGGTAGCGACTGTATCGGTATTGAGGACTCTCAGGCGGGTATCGAAGCAATACACGCCGCAGGCATGAAGTCTATCGGCATAAATGTCGCCGTTTGCTCCCTTGAACCCGACATACACCTAAAAAGCACGGCGGAGCTTGACTTTGCCTCTATGGTGGACTGAACATAAGACTTATCGAGACACATATGAAAATTGCAGCAGAGGATTCTCTGCTGCAATTTCTTTTTTTAAAACGTCCCGCGTTTTTCTCTGTATGCCCGAATTTTTGGCACTCAGCCACGCTGTTTACAAAAAATTCACATTTAATATGCTATTTATTATTGATTTTCCCCGCGGTTGGTGGTACATTTATAGCATAAGTTAGCACTTCAACAAACCGAGTGCTAAAATCACAAAGGAGGATGTAACAGTGAGACCGGACGACAGACCTTTGAGCGAGCGCAAAAAAATGATCCTCAAAGCGATCATCGACGCTCACATTGAGAACGGCGAGCCCGTGGGTTCAAAGTATCTGACCCAGGGCGGCAGATTTTCTTACTCCTCCGCAACTATCCGCAACGAGATGGCGGAGCTTGAGGCAATGGGTTATCTTGAACAGCCTCACACCTCGGCGGGACGCGTTCCCAGCGAAGCGGGATACCGCTTCTATGTGGACAGTCTTGTGGACCGTTACCGTATGACCCAGGCAGAAACGGAGAAACTGAAAAGTGCACTGAGGGAGAAACAGGCGGAGCTTGACGGTATACTTGATACGGCAATGAGGCTTGCGGCTTCCATGACGAACTATACCGCACTTGCGGTTCGTCCCCGTATCGCCTCCATGACGGTGAAAAAGTTTGAGCTTGTTCCCGTTGACCAAAGCAGCATGGTGCTGGTTATGGTTACCGCAGGCGGTGCGGTTCGCACCCAGAATATCGTGTCCGCAAGACCCGTCGGAGAGGACGCGCTTAAAAAGCTTGCAAATCTCTTGAACATCCGTCTTGCGGGGCTGTCCGCCGATCAGTTCACACTTCCCATTATGATGGAGCTTGAGGGCGCCATGGGCGAATATGCCTTTCTTGTGGATCCCGTAGTCAAGAGCATATGCCAGACTATCAGCACCACCTCCGGCGGAGACATCAAGATAGACGGAGTAAACAGGCTTCTGTCATATCCCGAGTTTTACGACATCGGAAAGCTGCGCGATATGCTTGCCATGTTTGAGAGGAAAGACGAGCTTCTGCAGCTTATTTCCGGAGACACGGCTCCAATGATGCCCGCAGGTCAGCCTGACGACGGAGTTCATGTATACATCGGCAGCGAAAACCCCGTCATCGTTATGGACAGCTCCACCCTTGTGTTCAAGCCGGTCAAAAAGGGCGGCAAAACGGTGGGTGCGCTGGGCGTCATCGGTCCCACGCGAATGAACTACACCAAGGTCATATCCATGATCGACAACATCACAAACAGCATAAGCGACGTCCTGGACGCACCTGCCACGGACGACAGCGGAGGTAAAAATGGACAGTAGCAAAGAAAAAAACGAAAATATCAATGAGAATTGCAAAGAGACGGCAGACGAAAAGGAATCGGTAAACGCTTCCCCGACCGATACCGAGGTAAAATCCGACGCAGCAAGCAATGCCGAAAACGGCGAAAACTGCGAAAAGTGCAAAGAGTGCGAAAAGGATGAAAAAGACAGTAAAAAAGATAAAAAGTCATCCGAAAAAGAGACAAAGAAGCTGAAAAGCCGCATAACTCAGCTTGAAAAAGAACTGGAAGCGGCAAAAAGCGAAGCAGCAGACGCAACCGACAAGTACATGCGGGTGTGCGCCGAGTATGATAACTTCAGAAAGCGCAGTCAGAAAGAGCGCGAGGGCATCTATTCCGACGCAGCCGCCGACAGCATTAAAGAGCTGCTTCCACTTATAGACAATCTGGAAAGAGCCACACAGTACACCAATCCGGAAAAAGTCGCCGAGGGCGTTGAAATGGTGCTTTCCACACTTCCCGCCGTGTTTGAAAAGCTGAAGATCACTTCCTTCGGCGAGGCGGGAGAAACCTTCGACCCCAATCTTCACAACGCCGTAATGCATGTTGAAGATGAGGAGAAGGGCGAAGGGGAAATCACCGATGTGTTCCAGAAGGGCTATAAAATCGGCGACAAAGTGGTACGCTACGCCATGGTAAAGGTAGCAAACTGACAAGGTCAAAAATTTTATTCAATATATTTCGGAGGAAAAGAAAATGGCTAAGATTATAGGTATAGATTTGGGTACCACCAACTCCTGCGTGGCAGTTTACGAGGGCGGCGAGCCCACCGTTATCCCCAATCCTGAGGGCGCGAGAACCACACCTTCCGTGGTAGCGTTCTCAAAAACGGGCGAGCGTATGGTAGGTCAGGTTGCTAAGCGTCAGGCTATCACCAACCCCGACAGAACAGTTATGAGTATCAAGCGTCATATGGGTTCAAGCTACCGTGTTGATATTGACGGCAAGAATTACACTCCTCAGGAAATCTCCGCAATGATTCTTCAGAAGCTGAAGTCCGACGCGGAAGCATTCCTTGGCACCACCGTAACTCAGGCTGTCATCACCGTTCCCGCTTACTTCTCCGACGCACAGCGTCAGGCTACCAAGGACGCCGGCAAAATTGCAGGTCTTGAGGTGCTCCGTATAATCAACGAGCCTACCGCGGCAGCTCTCGCTTACGGCGTTGACAAGGACAAAGACCAGAAGGTCATGATTTACGACCTGGGCGGCGGTACATTTGATGTTTCCCTGCTTGAAATCAGCGACGACGGCGTATTTGAGGTTCTTGCAACCGCCGGCAACAACAAGCTGGGCGGCGACGACTTTGACCAGCGCATTATCGACTGGATTGCAGAGCAGTTCAAGGCTGAAAACAACATCGACCTGCGTCAGGATAAGATGGCGCTTCAGAGACTGAAGGAAGCCGCAGAAAAGGCAAAGATCGAGCTTTCCGGCATGGCAAGCACCAACATCAACCTGCCCTTCATCACCGCTGACGCCACCGGCCCCAAGCACTTCGACGCAACTCTTACCCGCGCTAAGTTCAACGAGCTTACCGCTGACCTGGTAGAAAAGACAGTAGGACCCATGAAGCAGGCTCTGTCCGACGCAGGACTTTCCGTGTCCCAGATAGACAAGGTACTTCTTGTAGGCGGCTCCACCAGAATTCCCGCAGTTCAGGACGCAGTAAAGAACTTCACCGGCAAGGAGCCCTTCAAGGGCATCAACCCCGATGAGTGCGTTGCTATCGGCGCTGCTATTCAGGGCGGCGTTCTGGGCGGCGATGTTAAAGATCTGCTGCTTTTGGATGTTACTCCCCTGTCTCTGGGCATCGAGACCCTGGGCGGCGTATTCAACCGCATTATTGACAGAAACACCACCATCCCCGTAAAGAAGAGCCAGGTTTACTCCACCGCCGCCGACGGTCAGACCTCCGTTGAAATTCATGTGCTTCAGGGCGAGAGAGATATGGCGGCAGGCAACACCACTCTGGGACGTTTCTCCCTTGACGGAATCGCTCCCGCACCCCGCGGCGTTCCTCAGATCGAGGTTACTTTCGATATAGACGCCAACGGCATTGTTAACGTATCCGCAAAGGATAAGGGAACCGGCAAGGAACAGCACATCACCATCACCTCCAGCACCAATATGTCTCAGGAGGATATTGACCGTGCCGTTAAGGACGCCGAAAAGTTTGCCGAGGCAGACAAGAAGCAGAAAGAGGCAGTTGAAGTCAAGAACCGCGCCGAAAGCCTTATATTCCAGAGCGAAAAGACTTTGGGGGAAATCGGCGACAAGGTAAGCGACGCAGACAAGGCTCCAGTAAAGGACGCTATCGAAAAACTCAAGACTACCGTTGCAGGCGGCGACACCGAGGCTATAAAGGCAGACACAGAGGCGCTGGAAAAGGCGTTCTACGCAGTCAGCGAAAAGCTGTATAACCAGGCGGGCGGTGCACAGGGTGCTCAGGGCTTTGACGCAAACGCCGGATCAGGCGCAGGAACCGACGGACAGAGCAGCGACGGCACCTTCTACAACGCTGATTACGAAGACAAGAGCGACAATCAGTAACCGTTTAATAAAAGATCTTAGGGGCACCGGATACCGGTGTCCCTGAGTTCTGATTTTCCGGGATTTTATTTTAATACTACATACCGCAACCTGACAGAAAGGCTTTCACAATGGCTGACAAACGAGATTATTATGAGGTGCTGGGGCTTTCCAAAGGCGCCACCGACGAAGAAATAAAAAAGGCGTACCGCCGGCTTGCCAAACAGTACCATCCGGATATGAATCCGGGAGACAAGGTGGCGGAAAGCAAGTTCAAAGAGGTCAACGAAGCATATGATGTGCTCGGAGACCCCGATAAAAAAGCAAAATACGACCAGTACGGACACGCGGCCTTTGACCCTTCCTCGGGATTTGGCGGCGGCGGAGGAGGCTTCGGCTTTGACGGCTTTGATATTTCCGATATTTTTTCAAGCTTTTTCGGCGGGTCTTCAAGCCGCCGTCAGAACGGTCCCGTACAGGGAGAGGATATAAAATACCGCCTTACACTTACCTTCGAGGAAGCCGTGTTCGGCTGCAAAAAAGAGATAACTTACCAGAGAGTCGCCAAGTGTCCCGAATGCTCCGGCAGCGGAGCGGAAAAAGGCACATCTGCCAAGACCTGTCCCGACTGTCAGGGACGCGGTCAGGTGAAAGTTCAGCAGCGCACTCCTTTCGGTATGATGCAGTCCACCCGTACCTGCGACAAATGCCGCGGTGCAGGTAAGATTATAGAAACTCCCTGCAAAAACTGCCGGGGCAGCGGTTTTGTTAAGGCCTCCAAAAAGCTGGAGGTGTCAATTCCCGCAGGTATTGACGACGGTCAGGGCGTAGTGCTTCGCGGCGAGGGCTGCGACGGCAGAAACGGCGGCAGCGCGGGAGATCTTATAATCACCGTAAATGTCCGTCCCCACGCTTTCTTTGAGCGCGAGGGCTACGATATATACTGCGATGTACCCGTGACCTTTGCCGACATGACTCTGGGAGCAAAGATAAGCGTGCCCACTATTGACGGCACGGAAACTCTGGAAATTCCCGAGGGTACGCAGACTGGCACTACATTTACCCTGAAAGGCAAGGGTGTAAAGGTGGTAAATTCCCAGAAACGCGGAAATATGTATATAACCGCCGTTATCGAAACGCCTAAGGGACTTGACAAAAAGCAGAAGGAGCTTCTGCGGCAGTACAGCGATTCCCTGAAATCGGGCAACCACTCCAAAAAGGATAAGTTTACAAAAAAGTTCTTCAGCAAGTGACACTTGCCGCTTTGAAAACCGCCTGCGGGCGGTTTTCGGCTTTATGCACCGCCGCAAAGCCGAGTATACGGCGAAAAAGCGCAAAACCGGACATATTTTTGTATGTATTTGATTTTGATTGCCGTTTGTACATTATTTGTTCATATTTTTGGGATATACTGTTATAGATTGTAAAATTATCAACATATAAACAGGAGAATAAAATGAAAGAACTGAAAAAAGCCGCAAACCCCATCGGGGTAAAGGGTCCCGTACTTACAATAGTTATGGACGGCGTAGGTATTGCTCCCGAGGGAGAGGGCAACGCTGTAAAAAGAGCCTACACACCCACTCTTGACAGCCTTATGGCAAAGTACCCTACCGTAAAGCTTAAAGCTCACGGCACCGCTGTCGGTCTTCCCTCCGACGACGACATGGGCAACTCCGAGGTAGGACACAACGCACTGGGCAGCGGTCAGGTGTTTGCTCAGGGCGCAAAGCTCGTTTCAAACTCCATTGAATCCGGCAAGCTTTTCGACTCCGATGCCTGGAAAGCCGAAGTGGGAAATGTTATTAAGAATAACAGCACCCTCCATTTTCTCGGTCTGTTTTCCGACGGAAATGTTCACTCTCATATTGACCATCTGAAAGCGCTTATCGTGCGCGCAAAGGCAGACGGCGTACGCCGCGTAAGAATTCATATCCTGCTTGACGGACGCGATGTGGGCGAGACCAGCGCCCTTGACTATGTTGAGCCCTTTGAAGCCTTTATTGCCGAGCTGCGCGACGGCGATTTCGACATAAAGATAGCATCCGGCGGCGGCAGAATGAAGATCACCATGGACCGCTACGAGGCTAACTGGGCAATGGTGGAGCTTGGCTGGAAAACCCATGTGCTGGGCGAGGGCAGACAGTTTGCCTGCGCCGCCGACGCCATAAAGACATACCGTGAGGAAACTCACGCAATCGACCAGGACCTTCCTCCTTTCGTTATTGCCGAGGACGGCAAGCCCGTAGGCACCGTAGAGGACGGCGACAGCGTTATTTTCTATAACTTCAGAGGCGACCGCTCCATTGAAATTTCAAAGGCCTTTGAAGCAGGCGCAGACTTTGACAAATTTGACCGCGTGCGCGTGCCCAATGTAGCATATGCGGGTATGCTGGAGTATGACGGAGATCTGCATATTCCCTCCCGCTATCTGGTATCTCCTCCCGAAATCACCAACACTATGGGCGAGTATCTGGCAGATACAAAAGTGGCGCAGTATGCTATTTCAGAAACACAGAAATACGGTCATGTCACCTATTTCTGGAACGGCAACAGAAGCGGCAAGTTCTCCGAGGAGTTTGAAACCTATGTGGAGGTTCCCTCCGATGTAGTTCCCTTTGAGCAGCGCCCCTGGATGAAGTGCGCGGAGATAACCGACAAGCTTATCGAGGCTATGAAGAGCGGCAAATACCCCTGCATGAGAGTAAACTTCCCCAACGGCGACATGGTGGGACATACCGGCAGCCTTGAAGCCACCATATGCTCCATGGAAGCGCTTGATCTGCAGCTTGCAAGGCTTCTCAAAGTCGTTGACGAGCTCGAAGGCATTGCTCTCATCACCGCCGACCACGGAAACGCCGACGAAATGTACGAGGTTGACAAAAA
>JBJDYY010000193.1:0-10264 GCA_051867715.1 Candidatus Avispirillum sp. | reverse complement strand
AACCCCCGTTTTACGACATTTTTTTGGATTAACAAAACGCCGCAAACGCTGTCAACATCTAATTTTTGTGGTTTTTTAGTCCGAGAAGGACTTCATCGTGGGGAAGAGCAAAACATCTCTGATAGCCGCGGAGTCGGTGAGCAGCATACACATACGGTCGATGCCGAAGCCTATGCCGCCTGTGGGGGGCATACCGATTTCAAGGGCGTTGAGGAAGTCCTCGTCCGTGGTATTTGCCTCCTCGTCTCCCTGCGCCAGCAACTCCTCCTGCGCCTTGAAGCGGGCGCGCTGGTCTATGGGGTCGTTAAGCTCGGAGTAGGCGTTTGCCATTTCCCAGCCGTTCATAAAGAACTCAAAACGCTCCACATAGTCCGGGTCGGAGGGCTTTCTCTTTGTGAGAGGGGATATTTCCACAGGGTGATCGGTTACGAAGGTAGGCTGGATCATATGCTCCTCGGCAAATTCCTCGAAGAACAGGCTGAGGATGTCGCCCTTCTTATGTCTTTCCTCAAACTCCACACCCTTTTCACGGGCGATTTTCTTTGCTTCCTCGTCGCTGTGTATCTCGTTGAAGTCCACACCGGCATACTTCTTTACTGCGTCTACCATGGTAATGCGCTCAAAGGGCTTGCCCAAGTCCATTTCGTAGTCGCCGTACTTTATCTTGGTGGTGCCAAGCACATCCTTCGCCACATGGCGGTACAGATTTTCCGTAAGGTCCATCATACCGTTATAGTCCGTGTACGCCTGATAAAGCTCCATAAGGGTAAATTCGGGATTATGTCTTGTGTCAAGACCCTCGTTGCGGAACACTCTGCCTATCTCATATACTCTTTCAAGTCCGCCCACAATAAGGCGCTTCAGATAAAGCTCCAGGGAAATGCGCAGCTTCAGATCCTCGTCAAGGGCGTTGAAATGGGTCTCAAAGGGACGGGCAGATGCGCCGCCGGCGTTAGCGACCAGCATAGGTGTCTCCACCTCCATAAAGCCCTGGGAATCCAAGTATCTTCTGATAGAAGATATGATCTTTGAGCGCTTTATAAAGGTGTCCTTTACCTCGGGATTTACGATAAGATCCGTATATCTCTGGCGGTAACGGAGGTCGGTATTGGTAAGTCCGTGAAACTTTTCGGGCAGCACCTGAAGGCTTTTTGAAAGCAGGGTGACTGTGTCGGCGTGAACGGAAATCTCACCGGTCTTTGTTTTGAAAACAAAGCCGCGGACGCCTACAATGTCGCCGATGTCCAGCTTTTTGAAGCTCTTGTACTCCTCCTCGCCCAGGGAATCGCGGCACACATAGCACTGCAGAGTGCCGCCCAGATCCTGCACATGGCAGAAAGAGGCTTTTCCCATAACGCGCTTGGACATAATGCGTCCCGCAACGGAGACTTCTTTATTTTCCAAAGCGTCGAAATTGTTTTTTACATCCTCGGAGGAGTGGGTTCTGTCGTACTTGGTAATCTGAAAGGGATCCTTCCCTGCCGCCTGCAGTTCGCTGAGCTTCTCGCGGCGTACGCGAAGTACGTCGGTGAGAGCCTTTTCCTCGGCGGTATTTACTGCTTCCGTATTGTTATCGCTCATATTGTGACAACGGGTCTCCCCGTTCCTTTCTGTTTTGTCTTGTTCTGTTTTTTCTCAGGCGCGCTTAACTGACAGCACCTTGAGAGTGACCTCGCCGCAGGGAGCGGTGTAGCTTACTTTGTCCCCTGCCTTTGCGCCCAGAAGAGCTGCGCCGATGGGGCTCTGGTCGGAAATGTGATTGATAGCCGCGTTGACCTGGTTGGAGCCTACGATGGTATACTCGCAGTCCTCATCAAAGGTCTCGTCGTGAACCTTTACAACGGTGCCGATATTGACGATACCGGATTTGAAAGCGGATTCGTCAACTATCTTTGCATTTTTTATAAGCTCCTCAAGCTCGGCGATACGCGCTTCGTTTTTCGCCTGAGCGTCTCTTGCCTCGTCGTATTCGCTGTTCTCGGACAGGTCGCCGTGGCTTCTTGCTTCTGCAAGCTGAGCTTTGATCTCAACGCGGCGCACATCTTTAAGAAGCGCCAGCTCGTCAAGCAGCTGCTGATAGCCTTCTTTGGTATAGTTTGTGAATTTAGTCTCTTCCATATCTGAAATCCTTTCGTGATTGGCTTTTTATTTTAGCGCTTCATACGCCGCCGCAAGCTGATTGTCCTCGGCGTCGGTAAGTGTATAAATGTTTTTGCCTGCAGCCCCCTCGCTGAGTTCAACGGTAATATCGGGGGTAATTCCGACGCCGTCATAGTTGTCGGAGAAAGGCGGACAGTAATAGCGGTAAGTGTATTTCAGCCCGCTTCCGTCGCTGAAGGAGCGAATAGTCTGCATACTGCCCTTGCCGTAGGTAACGGTACCTACTATGACCGCTTTGTCATAATCTTTCAGCGCCGCGGTAAACAGCTCTCCGGCACTTGCCGTATTGCCGTTTACCAGCACCGCCATGGGAATATCCGTTTCGGTTGCGTCCGAGGTGTATACTACCTCTTCGTTGCCGTTTTTGTCAACGGTACGGATGACGGGTCCCTCCGGCAGCAGGGGATCAAGCACACTGCACACCGAGGTAAGCTCGCCTCCGGGATTGTTGCGCACATCTATAATCAGCTTCTCTGCGCCGCTGTCCGTAAGCTTTTTCACAGCCTCGGAAAACTGCTCCGGAGTTTTGGCGTTAAAGGAAGTGATGCGTATTATACCCACGCTTTCGTCCTGGGAGTACAGCCGTCCCTCGGCAGTGACTTCTGTCACATAGCCGCGCTTTACGGAAAACTCAGTGGGGGTGTCGAAATTGCCTTCTTTGTAAACAACGAATTCCGCTACGGTGTCGGCCTTGCCCTGCATAGCGGACACCGACGCCGCATATCCCAATTCCGCAACGCTTTTGTATTCCCCGTCCGACATAACATAAACGATACGGTCGCCGGGCACAAGTCCCGCTTCCATGGCGGGAGAATCGGGGAAAACGCTTATTATCTGTAATGACGGAGTGTTGCTGTCATAAACAACGCTTATGCCGATGCCCTGCATCTCTCCGTTGGAGTCCTCCATAAGAGCCGCAAATTCCTCTTTGTCGTAATACTCGGCGTAGCGGTCTCCCAGACTGCTCATATAGCCTTCCATTACGCCGTCGCAAAGCGCGTCATCGTCTATATCGTAAAGATAATCGCTTCTGACGGTGGCGTCCAGAATACCCAGTTTTTCGTATATTTTGTCAATAAGCGAAAGTTCGGCGTCTTTTTTGGAATTCAAGGAAGTGAGCCACACAAATGTGGCCATAAAGGTGGCAAGACAGCACAGCAGAACGACCGCTATACAGGCGCCGACGCTGATGCCGCGCCGTCTTCCTCGCTTACCGTCCTCCCTGCGCTCTATGCCGGTGCCGCCAAAGTCCTCACCGTCCGTGCAGGGCTCGGGCATTTCGCTGCCCTGTTCCCTGTCCTTCGGAAAGGCCGTTATATGGGTCTTGTTTTCCGCTGTTTCCTGTGTTTTTCTTTCAGCTTCGCCCCCTGCCTCCTGCGGCTTTACTTCTTCGCCGTCGGCCTTTCGGGGTATGTTTTCAAAATCCTTTTCTTGCATTTCAGTCCGTTCGTCTTTGTGATTTGTGCCGTTTGGGTGCGGGCACGGATATATTGTACTCCTAAGTTCTGTCGGATATTACAGTATCCCGCCGCACTTATCTTGAAACATAGTTTGCCGGATTTACCTTCTGTCCGTTTATACGGAATTCAAAGTGCAGGTGATTGCCCGTGGAATATCCGGTGGAGCCCACATAGCCTATGACCTGCCCCTTTGACACGGACTGACCTGCGCTAACCGCAAGCCCGGAGCAATGGGCGTACAGTGTACTGCGTCCTTCTCCGTGGTCGATAACCACATAGTTGCCGTAGCTCGAATGCCACGTAGCGGTAACTACCGTACCGTCGTTTGAAGCGTAAATGGGGGTGCCCGCCGCAATGGCTATATCCATTGCATAGTGAGGTCTTCCGCCCGGGTCATAGTCGCCGAAGTAGCAGGAAATATACCCGCCGGAGGGCAGGGGCCACATAAACTCGCCCTCTGCGGTGACCTGAGAGGAATTCTGATTTGCTATCTGTGCAAGCATAGCCTGAAGCTGTGCGTCCAAAGCCTCCTCCTCCGCCTTTGCCTTATTGTACTCGGCGGTAGCGGCATCCTTGTCGCTGCTGAGTTTATTGAAGTAGCTTGCCGCCTCGTTTGACAGGCGCTCGTATTCGGACTTGTCGGAATTTAAGCTTGCAAGGGTCTCCTCCTGCAAAGTCTTGGAGGCTTCAAGCTCGCTTCGCTTTGTTTCCAGAGCCGCTTTTTCAGTCTCATATTCCGCAAGGGTCTTTTTGTCGTATTCAAGGATAGTATTTACCCGCTCGATACGGGAGAGAAAATCGTCAACGCCCTCTGCTCCCAGTATAACACTGAGATAGCTGGCGTTGCCCTCCTCGTGATTTGCGCGCATACGCTCCTTTATCTTTTCCGTGGAGGCCTCGATAAGCCTTTCATGCTCCTCGATGTCCGCTTGCGTCTGCTCTATCTGTGCCTCAAGCTCGGAGCACAGCGCCTCGGCGGTCTGAATCTTTGTACTTATGGTAGTAACAAGGCTGTCCATATACTGCTTGTTTTCAAGAGTGGCGGAGGCCTCGTTTTCAAGGCTGTTGATCTTTGCCAGAAGCTCCTTCTGCGTTTTTTCAAGCTCCTGTATCTGCTCCTCGTACTTCTGGGTGCTTGCGTTGCCCGCGTAGCTTTCCGTGCGGGGAACAAAGACAAGCAGGGCAAAAGCAGCGCTTGCGGCAAGAACGCCGGAAACGGCTTTTGCGGCAATGCGGCGGATATTTGCTTTTTTGTTTTTGTTTTTCATAGCTTTCATAATTTCAGAAAAATAATACTGAATTTTCAGGATTTCAGATTCTTTCTTATGGAGACTATACTGCCTATGACACCTGTAATGATGCCCACCGCCAGAAATCCGGCGGCAAGAGGCAAAGCCAGATTTTCAAAGGGCAGCACACTGATTATCTGTATGCTGTCTGCAGCCTTGCCTTCTATGTAAATGTAAAGATACATTTCGATAAAATAAGCAATAGCCGCGGCAGCAACGCCGATTATAACGCCCTCAAATATAAAGGGCATTGTAATGAACCTGTTGGTGGCGCCCACATAGCGCATAACGGATATTTCGTGCCGCCTTGAATAAACCGCAAGGCGGATGGTGTTGATAATAACGAAAATGCTGACCACGAACAGAATCACCAAAAACCACACGGCAACCAGCATAACGCCGTTTTTGAAGCTGTCAATAGTCTTTGCGGTCTGATAAACGCTGCTGATTTTGCGCACACCCTCAATACTGCGAAGCTGCGACTCCAGATCGTAAACCTCGGCAGCCTCGGTGCCTGCGGCATACTCAACCTTGAAAGACTCGCACAGAGGGTTGTTGTCGCCCGACATATCGTCGTAAATATCGGAATGGTCACCGCTGCTGTTTTTCAGATCTTCAAGCGCCTGATCCTTTGTAATATGCTCGCTTTTCTTTACAAGCTCAAGGGAGTTTATCTCGCTGCCGACCTTTTCCACAGCTTCGTCGTCAAGCTCGTATTCGCAGTAGACCATAATTTCGTTAAGCTCGGCGATATTGTCAAGATTTACATTGATATTGACCACCAGAGCGGCGAAGCAGCCCAGCACTATAAGGCAGCTCATAAGCACGGCCACGGAGGCTATGGACATAACTCCGTTGCGCCACAGACCGGTAAAGGCCTGTTTCAGGAAATAGCTTGTACTGTAATGCTTTTTCAACTGAACATACCTCCCACCCTGTCCTCTACTATCTTGCCGTCCTTCAGCATTACAACTCTCTGCTTGTAGTAGTCGACCAGATTTTTTTCGTGAGTGACCACGATGACGGTCTTGCCCAGCTTGTTGATCTTCATGAGCAGATTCATAATTTCAATGCTCATTTTGGGGTCGATATTGCCGGTAGGCTCGTCTGCGATGATATATTTGGGGTTATTTGCCAGCGCCCTTGCAAGAGCTACTCTCTGCTGCTCTCCGCCGGAGAGCTCGCGGGGGAAGCGGGTCATCTTGTCCGCCAGGTTTACGGTGGACAGAATGGCGGGAACACGACGCTTTATCATGGAGCGGGGGGTGCCGATAACCTGCATGGCAAAAGCCACATTTTCGTAAACGGTCTTGTTGGGGAACAGGCGGAAGTCCTGAAAGACCACGCCCAGCTCCCGCCTGTAATAGGGAACATCTCTGTTTTTAATTCTGGACAGGTTGTAATCCCCTACCAGAATAGCGCCGGAGGAGGCGGTCTCCTCGCGGAGCAAAAGCTTCATCATGGTAGTCTTTCCGGCTCCGGAATGTCCCACTATAAAGACAAACTCGCCGTCGTCTATATGAAGATTCACACCGTCAAGGGCAACAGTGCCGTTGGGGTAGAACTTCTTCACATTTCTGAAGTCTATCATAGAAAATCAAACCTTTCGTTTTTTGCGCCCGATCAGTATTTAACGGGCTTTGTGGACAGATATCTCTTGACCATCAGAGCCACCTTGAAGGTGATGGCGTGATCGAACTCTCTCAGATCAAGTCCGGTCAGCTTGCGGATTTTCTCAAGTCTGTATACAAGAGTATTTCTGTGCACAAACAGCTTTCTGGAGGTTTCGGAAACATTAAGGTTGTTTTCAAAGAAGCACTGAATGGTAAGCAGCGTCTCGCGGTCAAGGTTGTCAAGGCTTCCGTCCTTGAACACCTCCTGCAGAAACATTTCGCAGAGGGTGGTGGGAAGCTGATAAATAAGTCTGCCTATACCCAGATTTTCGTAAGAAATGATGTTCTTCTCCGTGTCGAACACCTTTCCCACTTCAAGGGCCACCTGCGCCTCTTTATAAGAGCGGGCAAGGTCCTTGATGTTTTCCACAACGGTGCCGATACCGATCGTGACCTTTGCAAAGAACTCGGCGTTAAGGGTGTCCGCAATGGACTTTGCCAGCTTTTCAATCTTCTTGTTGTCGCTGCCGGCACCAAGCTCCTTGACGAGAACGATGTCGTGCTCGCCTACGTTTATAACATAATCCTTGTTCTTGTCGGGGAAAATATTCTGCACCGCGTCAAAGGGCAGTACCTCGGTTTTGTTCAGGAACTTTATTAAAAATACCACTCTGGGCTCATCCGTGTCGAAATGCAGCTCCTTACTCTTTATGTAAATGTCGCTGGGCAGGATGTTGTCGAGAATGATGTTTTTAATAAAGGAATTGCGGTCGTATTTCTCGTCGTAAAGGTTTTTGATGTTGGACAGAGAAATGGAAAGAATGGACGCAAGCTTGTCGGCCATTTTGTCCTCGCCCTCCACGAAAACAGCGTACTCCCATTTGGAGCCGCTGCCGATGGGACGGTAAGTGTATCCGCCCACGCACAGTACATTGGAGGAATAAGACATTTCGTCCCGAGCCTCCTGTCTGGTTTCTCCTATTTTTACAAGCTCGCTGCAAGCGATAACGGTACCGGTCTCGTCAATAACGCCCAGAGTGCGGTCCACCGCGTCCGTCATCTGATGTATTATGCCCTGAAACAAGCGGTTAGCCATGGTTGTTCCTCCTTGGTTTTATACAAAATTATAGTAAAATGTGTTGTGTAACCTGTACTATATTTTACTACAAGATTTGTCGATTTTCAATAGGTGATTTGCATTTTTTCATAAAATATGCCGTCAAAATTGTAAAATATCATTTGTTATGCCCATTACGGCAGAAAACGGGAAGAAAAAAGCCCCGTTAAAATGCCGTAAAGCCGTTAAAGCTCGTAGGCGTAGGACAGACAGGCAAGCACGAAAGAAGAAGCGGTCTCCGTGCGCAGTATGCGCCTGCCCAGACTTACGGATTTCATGCCGCACTGCGCAGCCTCAGCCGCCTCGGCGGACGAGAAGCCGCCCTCGCTGCCTATCATGATTGATATGCTCTCCGGCACTCCTGCGTTCTCCGAACCCCCTGCACTCTCCGGCGCCACGACGCTCCCCGAATTTCCGACGCTCTCCGGCACCCCGGCACCATTTGAACTCCCGACGCTCTCCGGCACCCCGGCACTTTTCAGCGCCGCCGGAAGGCTGAGCCCTCTTTCGTCCTCATAGCAAAACAGAGCAACGCTGCTTTTCGCCGCCTCGCGCACGGCAGAGGAAAAATCCATAAGAGGAGCCACCTCCGGCACACGCCCTCGCCCGCATTGCTTTGCAGCCTCCAGAGCGATACGCTGCCAGCGGGAGCGCTTCTTTTCCGCGTCCTTCCCCGTAAGCCTTACCACACAGCGCTCGGATATAAAGGGAACTATGCGCAAGGCACCGCATTCCGTAGCCTTTTGTATGACCGTGTCAAACTTGTCGCCCTTGACAAGCGCCTGATAAATCACGGCGCGGTAAGGCGGCTCCGAGGCGCTTCGCCGCTCTTCGCAGACATCAAGCGTTACCGTCTCCCCGGTTTCCCTGAGAACGCAGTCGTATTCGCCGCAGTCTCCGTCGCATACGGTGACTCTCTCCCCCGGCTTCATTCTCAGGCTTTTCGTAATGTGTGCGGCGTCGTCACCCATAATAAGCACGGTGCGGCTGCCGTCTCTTGCCGTGCCTATCTGCGACGGCTCAATAAAAAATCGGGGCATGGCAAAGCTTTCCTTTCAAATCCTTTTTGCGAGGCGGTTTTCCGATAAACATTCGGATGTTTTCCCGAAGCATTATCAAACGCTTTCCCGATGCGTCATCAGTCGGGTTTCCCGATGCATGTTCGGGCGCTTCCTCACTGCGTCATCGGGCGCTTTTGCCCGCTTTTCTCTTGCGCAAAAAGGAGCATATGCAATAGATTTTTACATTATTATTTATATTATAGCCCTATATGCCCTGTTTGTCAAATTTCGACTCCCGTTATCAGGTTTCACCCGCCTCTGCCGTAAGTGACTCTGCCTCCCCGCGCACTTTTCCCACGCGCCGCGACGGTGTCGCCGGGTATTCCCCTGCTTTTTCCGCGTCCGCCGAAGCAGGCTGCAACAAGGCAGGTAACATTCAGCACCGTCATAAGGGACACCGTCATATCCGCCGCCTGCCACATAAAGCCGTCGGGTATCACCGTGCCCACAATACAGGCGGCGGCGCAAAGCAGCAGGTACAGCCTCCGCGCCCACGCCCTGTTTCCCAGATATTTCAGCGCCACCTCGCCGTAAGCGCCCTGACAGATAACCGTAGCAAAGGCAAACAGAATAACGGAGCCTCCCACGGCATACCCCGCCCACTTCCCCGCAAGAGAAGAATATGAGTACAGCACCAGCGGAATGGAATCGTACCCCTTTGCCCTGCCGTCGGACAAAAGGATGACCAGCGCCGTCATGCTGCACAGCACAATTGTATCCGCAAAAACCTCAAAAATGCCGAAACAGCCCTGATGGTGCGGACTTTTCGCGTTTGCAGCCGCGTGTGCCGAGGGAGAGGTGCCCAGCCCCGCTTCGTTTGAAAAAATTCCTCTCGTAACCCCGAAGCGTACGGCGCGGGTAACGGCATAGCCTCCGATACCGCCGCCCACACTTTTCAGCGAAAAAGCCGATGCAAATATCTCAGCAAACGCCCCCGGCACTTCTTTGATGTTTGCAAAAATGATCCAGAGGGAGAGCGCCATATAAAAAGCCGACAGCAGGGGAATAAGCCTGAATGTCACGGCGGAAACCCGCTTTGCCCGCCCCACATTTACGGTAAACGCGGCGGCGGCAACTATCCCACCCAGTACAAGAGGAGGAAAAGAGGGAAAAACGGAGGCTGCGGCTTTCATCTGTACAATGTTTCCTGTCATAAGGGAGTTTATAAGACAAAGCATGGCAAAAACGCCGCCGAAAACAGCGGCGGTGTGCGGCAGACGGCGCGAAAAAGTATCCTTTATATAATACATTGCACCGCCGTAGTAGCCGTCGACGTCACGCCTGCGGTGTCCGACACCTAAAGCGACCTCGGCATATTTCAGGCTCATGGCGCAAAATGCGGATACCCACATCCAGAAAACGGCGCCGGCACCACCCGCGCTCACAGCCGTTGCCACACCCGCCATATTCCCGACTCCCAAAGTCCCCGCCAGCGCCTGCGTCAGAGCGCGCACGGGAGAAATCCCTCCCCCTGCGGCGGCGTCCTTCAGAGTCCTTACAAAGCGCACGGGATGAAGAATATAGAAAAACCGCTGTCTGAAACCGAAAACAAGGCCGCATACAA
>JBJDYY010000192.1:0-10287 GCA_051867715.1 Candidatus Avispirillum sp. | reverse complement strand
GCAAACTCGCCCTTTATGTTCTTATCGCTGCCTCCCATACCGTTGCCGAGAGGACCTCCGCCCTAAATCATAAAGCCGGAAATTACGCGGTGAAAAATAAGTCCGTCGTAAAAGCCGCTCCCTGCAAGGGAAACAAAGTTTTCCACGGTAACGGGTGCAATGTCGGGATACAGCTCAAGCTCAATGACTCCGCCGTTTTCCATTGTTATTTTTGCTTTGATGTTTTTCTCGCTCATTTTATTTTCAGTCCTCCAGAACCTTTACATATTCGATAACCACGGGAGTCACGGGAGAGGATTCTTCCGTTCCGCTGAAATTCAGCTCAACATCCACGGACGCGATGGCGTCAACCACATCCATACCGTCGGTAACCTTGCCGAAAGCGGCGTATTTGCCGTCAAGATAATCGTTATCCTGATGCATAATAAAGAACTGGCTGGAGGCGGAGTCGGGGTTATTGCTTCTTGCCATGGAGATAACACCCCTCTTGTGGGACAGATTATTCTCCACTCCGTTTTCCGCAAACTCGCCTTTTATTGTCTTGTCGCTGCCGCCTGTGCCGTTGCCGTTGGGGTCTCCGCCCTGAATCATAAAGCCGTTTACAACGCGGTGAAAGGTCAGACCGTCGTAAAAGCCGTCTTTAACCAAAGAAACGAAATTTTCCACGGTAATGGGCGCGATGTCGGGGTAAAGCTCAAGGGTTATTTTGCCGAAATCCTTTACGGACATTTCAACTTTTACGGACTCGGTGCCGACGCTGTCGCCGCCCTTGTCCGCTTCAGGACTTTTCGCGCAGGAAAAGAGGCAAAGCACCGTTGCAAGGCACAGAACCGCTGCGATAATTTTTTTCATAATAAACATTCCTTTCAAAACATATGATTATGATAATGATAATGATAATGATATTGTAGCAGAGTACGGGAGAGTTGTAAACAGAAAATTGTAAATTGAAAATGTAAAATTGAAAGTTGAGAATTGAAAATTAAAAGTTAAAAGTTAAAAGCCGTTTGAGGTGATGAAAAGACTTCAAACGGCTTGGGACAGTCTTTCAGCGTTTTGAAACTGCGACGCAGGTGTCAAGAGCCAGCTTCATCATATCCGTAAATGAAGTCTGTCTCTCCTCTGCGGTGGTTGCCTCGCCCGTCAGAATGTGGTCGGAAACGGTGCATATGGCAAGAGCTTTTTTGCCTGCGCGTGCGGCGTTCATATACAGCGCGGCGGCCTCCATTTCAACGGCCATAACGCCCATTTTTGCCCATTTTGCGGCTGCGGTATTTTCGGCGTCCACGCCTTGCATATCGCCGTAAAATACATCGCTGGACACAAGATTTCCCACCCGATAGCGAAGTCCTGCCTTTTCAGCTTCGGCTGCTGCCGCACGCAGAAGACCGAAATCGGCGATGGGAGCAAAGGTGCCGGGCAGACGGAAGCTTTCCGCGTATCTGGAATCGGTGCAGGCGCCCTGGGCGATAACAATGTCCCTGACATGAATATCGGTGCTGAGAGCCCCTGCGGAGCCTACGCGGATTATGTTTTCAACTCCGAAAAAGTTGAACAGCTCGTAAGAATAAATGCCGATGGAGGGCATACCCATGCCGCTTGCCATAACGGATACGGGCACTCCATGGTATTTTCCGGTGTAGCCCTGCACGCCGCGGACATTGTTAACGAGACGGGCTTCCTCCAGGAAATTTTCCGCTATAAACTTTGAGCGGAGCGGGTCGCCGGGCATAAGCACCGTAGGCGCGAAATCCTCGGGACGGGCGTTTATATGAGGTGTGGGATATAAAGGCATGATAAATTCCTTTCCGTTATAAAACTGTTTTTCCGCTGCCGGCGGCGGTGCGCCCCGGCAGTCAATATGTCAATATCAATATGTGCCGTCGGCTTCAAGACCCTTGACAGCCTTGACAACGCGGCTGGTACCCAGGCGGTCTGCGCCCAGAGAAATGAACTTTTCCGCGTCCTCGACTCCCGAAATACCTCCGGCGGCCTTTATGTGCTTGCCGTTTTTCATATGAGCGGCGAAAAGCGCTATGTCGTCAAAAGTGGCGCCCCCCTTGGAAAAGCCCGTGGAGGTCTTTATATAGTCGGCATCGGAAGCGCTGACAATGTCGCACATTTTGATTTTCTCTTCCTCGGTGAGAAGGCAGGTTTCGATAATAACTTTAAGAAGTCTGCCCTTGCAGGCTGCCTTTACGGCGTTTATCTCCGAAAGAATATCATCGTATCTGCCGTCCTTGAGCCAGCCCACATTTATGACCATGTCGATTTCGTCGGCTCCCGCGTCTACTGCGTCGGAGGCTTCAAAGCATTTGCAGGCGGTGGTGTTGTAGCCGTTGGGAAAGCCGATGACAGTGCAAACCGCAATTCTCTTTGCAAGATACTCCGCAGCCTTTTTGACATATGAGGGAGGAATGCAGACGGAGGCGGTGCGGTATTTCAGGGCGTCGTCGCACAGGTCGCGAATTTCGTCCCATGTAGCGCTCTGCGACAGCAGGGTATGGTCTACCTTTGACAGAATTTCCGAAATTTCCATATGTTTTTCCTTTCAGGCAATCATTTGTTTTCAATTACAGTATATCACATATTTTTTTATATTCAAGGCTTTTTTTGCGCCCCGCTTTGAATAAGCGGCGGGGCGGGGACAATAATATATCAAATGAGCTGTGGAACAAGCGGAGTTTCAGGCAAAAGGCGAAAACCGCAGAGCAAGGGAGGATAAAGACGGTGATAAAGGGCTGTCAGAAAAGAATAATCCATATAACCAACACGGGAAGTCCCTTTTTCGAGGAGGCATATTTCGTACTGAAGCGCGGCGGCGACGGAAGCGACGGCGTGAGAGACGACGATATGGTAAAAGAGGCAATGCGCATAGCCGGGGAGACCGCAAAGGGCGCTTCTCCCGCGGCGCGCCGCCGCAGAAGGCGCAGAGGCTCCATGCTGCTTCTGGGGGCGTCTCTGTGCTCACTTCTGTTCGGTATTGCCATGCTTATTTTCGTCCTCGGGACTCTGTACGCTTGACAATATGCCGTGCCTGTGATATAATGATAAACGGAATAATTTGTTCGTTTCGGCATAAGCACTGAATAGAATATTGTTCTGACCTTGGGAGCCGTACCGCCGCCTTCGGGCGGCTCCGTTATAGGCAAACGCAAAATAAGCCGCGGAATGACGGCTTTTTCGACAATTGCAGAAAATATTGCGGAAAACTGTTGTTTTCAGATGCGTAAACAAGAAAAAACGAGAAATATGTCATCTATGTAATCAGTAACTATTGAAAGGAGGCCATTATGGCACAACAAAAACTGAAAGTAATGATGCTGGGCGGTCTAAACGAGATCGGCAAAAACCTGGCGGTATTTGAATACGGCAACGACATAATCATAATCGACTGCGGTCTTGCTTTTCCCGACGAGGATATGCTCGGCATCGATCTGGTAATACCGGATATAACATATCTTGAAAAAAATTCCGACAAAATCAGAGGCATTTTTCTAACCCACGGACACGAGGACCACATCGGAGCGCTGCCCTATGTGCTCCGGAGCATAAATCCCCCCATATACGGCACACGCCTTACTCTGGGAATACTTGAAAACAAGCTGGCGGAGCATCACCTCCTGAAAACCGCAAAGCTTATTACGGTAGAGGCGGGCAGCGTTGTGCGCGCCGGCGCCTTTTCCTGCGAATTCATCCATGTAAACCACTCAATCGCGGATGCCTGCGCCATAGCCGTGCGCTGTCCCGCCGCTACGGTGCTTCATACGGGAGACTTCAAGCTGGATGTTTCCCCCATTGACGGCGGTATGATGGATGTTACCCGACTGGGCGAATACGGAAACGAGGGCGTGGATCTGCTTATGTGCGAGTCCACCAATGTGGAGCGCAGCGGCTTTACCCCCTCGGAAAAGACTATTGCCTCCTCCCTTGAGCATATATTCCTTACCAATACCGACAAGCGTATTATTATCGCCACCTTTTCCTCCAATGTTCACCGCGTTCAGCAGATAATCAACACCAGCGCGAAATTCGGGCGCAAGGTGGCAGTCACGGGGCGCAGTATGGTAAATGTTGTGGGCGCCGCCGTGGAGCTGGGGTATATGAATGTGCCTCAGAATGTACTTATTGATATAAACGAGATAAGCAAATACCCTCACGAAATGGTGACCGTAGTTACCACGGGCAGCCAGGGCGAGCCTATGAGCGCGCTTTACAGAATGGCGTTTTCCGACCATTCGCAGGTGGAGCTTTCCTCAAAGGATCTGGTGGTGCTGTCCTCCCATGCAATTCCGGGCAACGAGCTTCTGGTGGGACGCATTATAAACGAAATGTATAAGCGGGGAGTCAATGTGTATCACGACGACCCCGAGGTGCATGTTTCGGGACACGCCTGCCGCGAGGAGCTGAAGCTTATGCACAATCTTATACGCCCCAAATATTTTATGCCCATACACGGCGAGTACCGCCATCTGATGCAGCACAAGGAGCTTGCGGAATATATGGGCATGGATCCCGCAAACATATTCGTTATGAATATCGGCGAGGTGCTGGAGCTTGACAAAAACGGATGCAAACGGGCGGGCACCGTTCCCTCGGGACGGGTGCTTATAGACGGCTACGGCGTGGGAGATGTGGGTAATATCGTACTGCGCGACCGCCGTCATCTGTCTCAGGACGGACTTATCGTAGTTGTGGCGACGGTGGATATTGACGAGCGCGCCATAGTCAGCGGGCCGGACATAATTTCCAGAGGCTTTGTATATGTAAGAGAGGCCGAGGAGCTTATGAACGAGGCAAAAGCGATTGCAAGCGATGTGCTTACAAAAGCGCTTGACAACGGCGTTACCGAGTGGACGCAGATGAAAAACAGCGTCAAGGAAAGCCTTACGAAATTCCTGTTCTCAAAGACGAAGCGCAAGCCTATGATACTTCCCGTTATTATGAATGTGTGAGGCGGATATGGTAAAGCACACAATAATATGGAAGCTGCGCGAGGAGCTTTCCGACGCGCAGAAGGAAAAAGTAAAAGCCGAGGCAAAGACGGCACTTGAAGCGCTTTGCGGGCGCATACCGGGACTTATTTCAATAAAGCTTTATACGGATATGCTGCCCTCGTCAAGCGGGGATATGATGCTGGAGACTCTTTTCAGCGACGCTTCGGCGCTTGCAGGGTATCAGAAGCACCCCGAGCATGTTGCCGCCGCAGACAAATATGTCCGCCCCTTTACCTCTCTGCGGCTGTGCTGTGACACAGAGACGGAGGAGTGACGGTGAAGCGGCCGGAAATACTGTCTCCCGCGGGAGATTTTGAAAAGCTCAGAAGCGCCGTTTATTTCGGCGCCGACGCCGTATATCTGGCAGGTCACGCTTTCGGGATGAGAGCCGCAAGCGGAAATTTTTCCGACAGCGAGCTTTCAAAGGCTGTTGAATACTGTCACAGCCGCGGCGTTAAAGTCTATGTTACGGTAAACATAATGCCCCGCGACGGCGAATATGAGTCTCTTGAAAAATATCTTCGGTTTCTTCAGAGTATCGGCGCCGACGCGGCTATTGTATCCGATTTGGGAGTGGCGGCACTGCTTCAAAGGGTGGCTCCCGGACTTGAACTCCATGTGTCCACTCAGGCAAGCGTTGTTTCCGCCGCTGCCTGCCGCGCCTGGTATGAGCTGGGTGCGCGGCGCGTGGTGCTTGCAAGGGAGCTGAGCCTTGCGGCGGTGGCGGAGATACGGCAGAATATTCCCAAAGATTTGGAGCTTGAATGCTTCGTACACGGCTCCATGTGTATTGCGTACAGCGGACGATGCCTTCTCAGTCAGTATTATGTGGGGCGTGACGCAAACCGCGGAGCATGCGCACAGCCATGCCGATGGATATATTCGGGCGGCGGCGCACTTACGGGCGAGATTGCAGAGGAAAAGCGTCCCGATGAAAAGCTGCCGCTCATTGAGGACGGCGGAGAGACCTTTGTAATGAGCTCAAAGGATATGTGTATGATAGAGCATATTCCCGAGCTTTGCCGTGCGGGTATCGACAGCTTTAAGCTGGAGGGCAGGGTGCGCAGCGCCTATTACACCGCCGTGGTGACAAACGCCTATCGGCTTGCCCTTGACTCTTATATTTCCGATCCCGACGGCTATGTATACGACCCGTCGCTGGGACGGGAGCTTGACAGCGTTTCCCACAGAGAGTACGGCACAGGCTTTTTCTTCAGCGACCCCCGCAGGGACGCAAACACCGTAACGAACCCCGGATATATAAGGGAAAAAGCCTATATTGCAACGGCAGTCTCCGGCTGCGAGGCGGGAGGCACGGCTACTTTCTGTCAGCGCAATAAGCTTGTGCGGGGACAGAGAGTGGAGCTGCTGACCCCCGGAAAGGTGGGAGAGGGCTTCGAGGCAGACAGCCTTTGTGACGAGGCGGGGACGGACATTGAAAGCGCTCCCCATCCCGGTATGCTGTTTCGGCTGCGCTGTCCCATGGAGGTGCATCCGGGAGACATAATCCGCGGGGCGTGACGGCATTTTCGGACGTCAGTTTTCATACCTTTGGAGGTTACATAAATGATACATCTTATTGAGATAATCTATGCTTTTCTTGCGGGCATAGTTCAGGGAATTACCGAGTGGCTGCCCATAAGCTCCACGGGACACCTTATACTCCTTGACAGCCTGTTCAATATCGAGTCTCTGGGCAAGGACTTCGTCAATATGTTTGATGTGGTCATTCAGTTCGGCTCCATACTTGCAATAGTGGTGCTGTATTTCCGCAGGCTCAATCCCTTTGCTCCTTCAAAGAGCAAAAAGGAGAAAAAAAGCACCTGGTCTCTGTGGGGCAAAATCCTTATAGCTGCAGTCCCCGCGGGAGTCATCGGCATACTTCTGGACGATTTTCTGGACGAAAAGGTGTTTGCGGACCCCCAGCGCAATTTTATAATCGCGGGCGCGCTTATTTTCTACGGTATTCTGTTTATCGTTATAGAAAGACGGCACAGGGGAAAGCTGTACCGCATTGAGGACCCGGAGGATATTGACGGCAAAACGGCGCTGGGTATCGGTGCGTTTCAGGTGCTTGCCCTTATTCCCGGCACCTCCCGCTCCGGCTCCACCATTATAGGCTCCACCATTCTGGGCGTGTCCAGAAAGGCGGCGGCGGAGTTTTCGTTTTTCCTTGCAATCCCCGTAATGCTTGGCGCGTCTGTTCTGAAAATAGCCAAATTCGTGCTTGACGCAGAGGGCGGTATCACTGCGGCGTTCTCCGCAAATGAGCTTATCGTCCTTGCCATCGGTACCGTAGTGTCATTTTTGGTGTCTCTGGTTGCCGTTAAATTCCTTGTAAGCTTCGTGCGCCGTCACAGCTTCGAAGCATTCGGCTGGTACCGCATAGCACTGGGTATAATCGTTATCATATTCTTTGCATTTATTAAATAATCCGGAGGATAAAAGCTATGAAATTTTCCGAAATGCCCTATGAGCGCCCGGATACAGAGGCGCTGAAGGCTGAGTTGACAAGCCTCACCCGGCGGCTGAAGGACGCCGCCGACTATGAGAGCGCACGGGAGGCCTTTATTGAAAAGGATAAGCTGTCCCGTCATCTTGACACTATGGGCTCTCTTGCCAACATCAGGCACTCCATCGACACCCGCGACGCTTTTTACGATGAAGAGGTCAAATTTTTCAACAAAGCGTATCCCGAGCTTGAGGAGTATATGCAGAACTGGTCTGCGGCAATGCTTTCAAGCCCTTACAGAGAGGACTTTTCCCGCGAGTTCGGCGATCTTATGTTCGTAAACGCCGAAATCGCGCTGAAGGCCTTTTCTCCCGAAATCATTCCCGAAATGCAGAGGGAAAACGACCTGACTCAGGAATACGAAAAGCTGCTTGCTTCGGCGCAGGTGGAGTTTGAGGGAAATACCTACACCTTGCCTCAGATGGGTCCCTTTAAGCAGGACCCCGACGATACTCGCCGCCTTTGCGCATGGAAAGCAGACGGCAAGTGGTATAAGGATAATCAGGACAAGCTTGACTCCCTTTATGACGAGCTGGTACACCTGAGAGATACTATGGGCAAAAAGCTGGGGTATTCCGGCTACACCGAGCTGGGCTACTACCGTATGGGCAGAAACTGCTACGGTAAGGCGGACGTGGAAAAGTTCAGAGACGCCGTTGTGAAATATCTCGTTCCCGTGGCGGACAGTATATACCGCAAGCAGGCAGAGCGGCTGGGAGTAGAGTACCCCATGAGCTTTGCGGACAGCGTCCTTGCTTTCAGAAGCGGAAATCCCAAGCCCTGCGGCAGCGCAGACGATATTCTTGCCGCCGGCAAAAAGTTCTATGACGAGCTGTCCCCCGAAACGAGCAGGTTCTTCAACACCATGCTTGAGGGCGAGCTTCTTGATGTGCTTTCCAAAGAGGGAAAAGAGGGCGGCGGCTACTGCACCTCCATACTTGACTATGACGTGCCCTTTATATTTGCCAATTTCAACGGCACCCAGGGGGATGTTGAGGTTGTGACCCACGAGGCGGGTCATGCCTTTGAAGCGTGGACAAACCGCGACCGCGTTCCCTGCGACTATGTGTGGCCGAGTATGGAAGCCTGCGAGGTTCATTCCATGTCCATGGAGTTTTTCGCATGGCCCTGGGCTGAGGACTTTTTCGGCGATGACGCCCGCAAATTCCGTTACAGCCACCTTTCCGGAGCGCTGACCTTTATTCCTTACGGCACTATGGTGGATCATTTCCAGCACAGCGTATACGAAAATCCCCATATGACCCCCGCTATGCGCCACGCCGAGTGGAAGCGGCTTCTGGGCGTCTATATGCCCTGGCTGCGCCTTGACGGCGAGATACCCTTTTACAGCGAGGGCGAGGGCTGGCAGCGTCAGCATCATATTTACTCCAGTCCTTTCTACTATATCGACTACTGCCTTGCGCAGACCGTGGCTCTTGAATTCTGGGCAAAGATTCAGAAAGACCCGAAAGAGGCGTGGGACTACTATATGGCGTACACAGAGCAGGGAGGCAGCCGCACCTTTACCGAGCTGCTTAAAAACGCAGGACTTGATTCGCCCTTTGACGAAAAGTGTCTGCGCGGCGTGTGCGAGGCTGCAAAACAGTGGCTTGACGAATACGACCTTACGGGAATCGAATAAAACCATAAAAGAAAAATACCGGACGAAATTGTCCGGTATTTTTTATCTCTATTTTCCGAAAGCCACCTGCTAACGAGGCGGTTCAAAAGAGGCTTTTGCCGCCTGACAATACCGCCGCAGCGGAGGCTCCCCTGTGTAAGGGGAGCTGGCGCCGCAGGCGACTGAGGGATTGTTTTTGTGATAATAGTGTTACAATCCCTCGTCACGGCATACACCGTGCCACCTCCCTTTACACAAGGGAGGCGAAAGTATCCCGCCGTATTTGCGGTTGTGGGGAAAATTTGCAAACGCCGGAAGTATCGGAGGCTTTTCACCCGCCGGCAGCAGCGGTTTACAGCCACAGAGCAAACCACCGACTTTGCCGCTGGTCATGATTATTTTCCGCTGTCGCCGTAGTTTGCCAGAACTCTTGCGGAGGGATCGTTTACATTGCAGCCCTCCCATGACTTGTTGGGCATCCAGAAATCCGCTATCATTTCCGACTGCCCCGCGTAGTACTTTTCAAATATTTCGCGGTAAAGCAGAGATTCCTTTGTAAAGGGGGCGGCGTGGGTGTACCCGGTTTTCTTTTTCTCAAACTCCGCGTCGGTGTAAAGGCTGTCCGCGTATTCTTTCAGATAATCCACCATGGAGTGTCCCACAGCGTCGGAGAACGCCGCTTTTTCGCGCCACAGTATGTCATGGGGCAGCCAGTCTCCCTCAAAAGCGCGGCGCAGCAGATATTTTCCCTTGTTGTAAGTGTTCATCTTCTTTTCGGGGTCAACTGCCATAACGTATCTGACAAAGTCAAGGTCGCCGAAAGGCACCCTTGCCTCAAGAGAGTTTACGGAAATACAGCGGTCGGCGCGCAGCACATCGTACATATGCAGCTCCCGTATTCTCTTTTCCGATTCCTTCTGGAATTCTGCGGCGCAGGGCGCAAAATCCGTATACTTGTAGCCGAACAGCTCGTCGGAAATCTCTCCCGTCAGAAGCACGCGCACATCAGTGTTTTCGTGTATCCATTTACAAAGCAGATACATACCCATACTGGCGCGTATAGTGGTGATGTCATAGGTGCCCAAAAGATATATAACATCCTCAAGGGAGGACAGCACCTGCTCCTTTGTCATTATGACCTCGGTGTGGTCGCTGCC
>JBJDYY010000191.1:0-2193 GCA_051867715.1 Candidatus Avispirillum sp. | reverse complement strand
GAGGAATATTCGAAGGGACTGCTGTCCCGTCAGCAGCCCCTCCGAGCCTTCCCGCACGGCAAAAGGGAGGGGAGAAGATGGGTCTCCTCCCCTCCCTTTAGAATCCCTCCCCACCACTCGACACGTTAGCAACTGCAAGGCGCTACGTTGAAAGGGCATAACACATTCGACTAAGTGGAAAGGAGCCTGCGCCGTCAGCCTAAGTTTCAAGTCTCGCGGCAGAAATAAGGCAATGCTAATGAGCGTGTCGATAGCAGATTTGAAGTTACCCACAGAAAGCAAGTTTGCGAAATTGATAGTGTTTTCGGGAATTCAGATTTGATAATAAGCTGATAGAAGTGGAGAGAAGGGTTTTCGAAGGGACTGCTGTCCCGGCAGCAGTCCCTCCGAGCCACCCTGCCCGGCTAAAGAGAGGGGAGACGATGTATCTTCTCCCCTCTCTTTAGAATCTCTCCCCTCTTCTCGACACGGAAGAACATCAGACCGTAGCGTTGAAAGGGCATAACACATTCGACTAATTGGAGAGAAACCTGCGCCGTCAGCCTAAACTTCAAGTCTCGCGACAGACCGTAAGCAAAGCTAATGAGCGTGTCGATAGCAGACTTATAGCTACCCACAGAAAAAGAGAAAAGCAAATTGTACATTAACCGCAGGGGCGGACGGTGAAACCGTCCGTAAAGCGATAGAAAAAGCACAGAAGAGAGTTTACTTTCTTCTGTGCTTTTTCTCGCTTGCCGCCTTGCGGCACCCCTGCGGTGACGATTTTATAATTCTATGTCCTAATTAAAAGTTTTTTGGAGTTCCAAGAACCTTTTTCTCAAAAAAGGTTCTTGGCGGGGTTAGGGGCAGAGCCCCTGCGGAGCCCCATACAACAATTCCGCATACTTTTACAGAAGTACCACCAGTTTTACGGCAAGCACTATGAGCACCAGGGCTATGGGATAGGTGGAAGCGTATGCCGCCGCGACCTCGTCCGTGCCCGCAACGGAAATCAGGGTGCCCAGAGCGGGGGTAGAAGTCATACCTCCGGTAATGGAACCGAGGTTGTTGAAAATACTGAGCTTAAACACATACTTTGCAAGTATAAATCCGATGATCATAGGCACCAGCGTCATAGCTATACCCACAAGGAAGTATCTCGGCTCAACGCTGTTGACAAAATTCACGCCGGCGGGAACGCCTGCTCCTATAAGGAAAAGCATAAGTCCCAGTTCTCTGAAAATGTTCAGCATCTCTTTGTCAAAGCGCATATCTATTTTTCCGATATGACCGAAATGACCGACTATAAGACCTGCTATAAGGGTTCCGCCGGAGGTGCCGAGAGAAAAGTTAATTCCCGGGATCTTTATGCTGCCCAGTATCATTCCGAAAGCAACCGTAAACACAAAGGCAAAGAAGTTCAAAGGATCCATCCGTTTAACCTTTGCGGTAAAGGGCTTTATCTCCAGCGTATTTGCCGCTACGAAGTTTTCCCTTTCCTTTGCAATATCCACACGGAGGATACGGGGCATTATCTGAACGAACAGCACTACTCCGAACACGCCGAACAAATACGCTATGCCGTAGCCTGCGGTTACAAGTGCTTCCGCGTCCGAGCCTACGGCTTCCTTGGCAGCCGACAGACCGGGGGTGCTTGTAAGCGCGCCCGTAAGCAGTCCCGACGCCATGGCGGGTTCAATGTCAAACACCTTAACGGCAACAACCATCATTACAAAGCCTGTGGCGATGATGGCTACACCCATAAGAATATATGAGAGAAATTTTTTATTAAAGCTCCTGAAGAATTTCGGTCCGGCTATAAGTCCTATGGCCGTTACAAACAGTGCCGTGCCTATGTTGGATATCAGACCGAACAGAGGCTTTACCGTTTCCGTGTTATAAAGAACTATCTCATGCCCGCCTATTGTAAAGCTTCCTACATAGTGAGCGATAATTCCGAATACCAATGCCGTAAGAAGCACTCCCGCTGTGCCGAGGGATATGCCCTTGATCTCAATACCGCCGATAAGATATCCAACTGCGGCGATAAGAAAGACAAAAAACAAAGTGGTCATTAAGGAGCCCAGTACTCCGCCGATATATGTCATAGCTTTGATTCCTGCTTTCTGCGTGTATCGCGGCAGAGCAGGATATCATCATCAAGGCCGCCGCGGTCGCCGATTATACGCCGGAGACGGTCGCCGATGAGAAGAT
>JBJDYY010000190.1:0-10403 GCA_051867715.1 Candidatus Avispirillum sp. | reverse complement strand
ATGTTCCTTTTTGTTTTTTCAGAAAAGTGTCACCCATCATTGACATCTCAACAAACTAAAATTCGGAAAAATCAAAAAACCTCTTTACAAAATTATTATAATGTGGTACAATACTCAGGCAATATCGGTTTCCCGGGTCGCGGATACAGGACCTTTCAGAGGAGTTATCACCCGCCGCAGCCTGAGGAACATGAATTTTGCGAATAAAATCGAGAGGTGAAACACATGATAACCAAAGAAGAAAAAGCAAAAATCATCGAAGAGTACAAGACCCACGAAGGCGACACCGGTTCTCCCGAGGTGCAGATCGCGATTCTCACCTACAGAATCAAGACCCTCACCGAGCACATGAAGCAGAACAAGAAGGACCACCACTCCGGTAGAGGTCTGCTTAAAATGGTCGGTCACCGCCGCAATCTGCTGGCATACCTCCAGAAGGTTGACATCGAGCGTTACCGTGCCATCGTCGAGAAACTGGGCCTGAGAAAGTAATTTCTCCGCAAACGGGAAATTGCCGACGGGTGCTGTTATCTGCTCCCTAAACGGCTGCGGCGGATTTCCGCCGCAGCCTGTATTTTTGTATAAGACTTCGCGAAGGATTAGCAGTTAAACGTTTCCCCCACCGCCGTGAGAGACGCGTTTAAGTGCTAAACCCTCCGAAGACTTAAATATATTCAGGAGGAAAACAAAATGTTTGAGAATTACAAAACTTACACCTTTGAGCTTGCAGGCAGACCTCTTACCGTTGAAATCGGCAAGGTTGCGGGTCTTGCAAACGGCTCCTGCCTCGTTCGCTACGGCGAAACCGCCGTTCTTGCCTGCGCTACCGCAAGCGCCCGTCCCCGTGACGGCATCGACTTTCTGCCTCTGTCGGTAGACTTTGAGGAGAGAATGTACGCTGTGGGCAAAATCCCCGGCGGATACCTGAAAAGAGAAGGCAGACCCGGAGAAAAAGCTATCCTTACCTCCAGAGTCATCGACCGTCCCCTGCGCCCTCTGTTTCCCAAGGATCTTAGAAACGATGTAAATGTGTCCCTGACGGTTATGTCCGTGGATCACGACTGCAGCCCTGAGATCACCGCCATGATCGGCGCTTCCATCGCCCTGTCCATTTCCGATATTCCGTGGAACGGCCCTATCGGCGGCGTGTTCATGGGTATGACCGAGGACGGCAAGCTTATGGTCAACCCCACCCGCAAGCAGCGCGAGAACAGCGTGCTTGAGCTGACCGTTGCGGCTACCCGCGAAAAGGTAGTTATGATCGAAGCCGGCGCAAAGGAAGTGTCCGACGACGATATGTTCAACGCCATTATGCTGGCGCACGCCGTTATCAAACAGCTTCTCGTATTCATCGACCACATTGTTGAAGAAGTCGGCAAGCCTAAGTTCACTTATGAGTCCGGCGAGCTTGACCACGATATGTTCGACGAGATCTTCGCATATGTTGAGGAAGATGTGAAGGCCGCTCTGGACACCGATGACAAAAATGTCCGTGACGAAAGAATGGAGCCCATTCAGGACAAGATAATGGACGCTTTCCTGGAGAAGTATCCCGACCTTGAGACCGTTTACCCCGAGCTTATCTATAAGATTCAGAAGAAGATCGTCCGCCATTGGCTGCTTGTTGACAAAAAGCGTGTTGACGGCAGAAGAATGGATCAGATCCGTCCCCTTGCGGCGGAAGTGGGTCTCTTCAAGAGAGTACACGGCTCCGGGCTGTTCACCAGAGGACAGACTCAGGTTATGACCCTTGCTACTCTCGGTCCCATCAGCGATGAGCAGCTGCTTGACACCATCTGGGAAGAAGAGAGCAAAAGATATATGCACCACTACAATATGCCCGGCTACTCCGTAGGCGAGGCAAAGGCCTCCAGAAGTCCCGGACGCCGCGAGATCGGTCACGGTGCGCTTGCTGAGCGTTCTCTCGTTCCCGTTCTGCCCTCCGTTGAGGAATTTCCCTATGCCATCAGGCTTGTTTCCGAGGTTGTGTCCTCCAACGGCTCCACCTCTCAGGGCTCCGTATGCGGCTCCACTCTGGCGCTTATGGACGCGGGTGTGCCCATCAAGGCTCCCGTAGCCGGTATCTCCTGCGGACTTATTACCGCGGAGGACAGCGATGACTTTATGACCATGATTGACATTCAGGGTCTTGAGGACTTTTACGGCGATATGGACTTCAAGGTGGCGGGTACTCACAAGGGTATCACCTCCATTCAGATGGATCTGAAGATCGACGGACTTACTCCCGAAATTATCCGCGAGGCTCTTGAGGTCACACACAAGGGACGCGACTATATTATTGACGAAGTACTTCTGAAGGCAATTCCCGCGCCCAGAGCAGAGGTATCCGAGTATGCGCCCAAGATGGTTGCGATGAAGATTCCCGTTGACAAGATCCGCGAGGTTATCGGCACCGGCGGCAAGGTCATCCAGAAGATTACCGCTGATACCGGCGCAAAGATCGATATTGAGGACGACGGCAGCGTATTCATCTCCGCAGTTGACAAGAACGCCATCGCGGCGGCAAAAGCCATTATCGACGGCATCGTATTTGAGCCTGAGGCAGGCGCTGTATACGAGGGCGTGGTCACCAGAATCATTCCCATCGGCGCGTTCGTTGAATTCGCGCCCGGCAAGGAAGGTCTTGTACACATTTCCAAGCTTGACACGAAGCGCACGGAAAAAGTGGAAGATGTTTGCGAAGTCGGAGACAGAATGAGAGTTAAGTTTCTGGGCACCGACGAAAAGGGCAGAATGAACCTTTCCAGAAAGGACGTCCTTATTGACGACGCAAAGGCTTCCTCCGCCGAGTAATTAAAGCAGAAATTGCAGCGACAAGGCTCCGCGGGAGCCGATGCCGCAAAAGGAAAGCCGGCGTCAGCCGGCTTTCGCTTTAGGTTATTTCCAAAGATTGCAAAGCTCAGCAAAGGAGAGCATATGAACGAAAACGGATACGACCCCCGCGGGCAGCTTCCGGAAATGCCGGAGGTGAAGCGCAGATACACGCCGGAGGAGGCGGGGCACGACACGCGCCGCAAGCCTGTGTCGAGAATCAGGCGCCGGCGCAGAAAAGGACTGAACCCGGGCGTACTGCTTATATGCCTTATTCTGACTGCAGTCATAGGCGTCAGTCTGTATCTGATTATCAGCGGCAAGAACAGATCCGCACTGCCTAAAGATACATCCGGCGCTTTGGCCGACGAGTCTCTGACGCCCCTTGAATCCGTTGACGACGGACGGGACTGGTACACGGTGACCGTCAGCGAGGAGCAGATATATGTCGGAGACCTGATACTTGTAAACGCCTCTACCGAGTACAGATTCCCCGCCGAGGCTGAAAACAGCATTACTGCCGTCGCATCGCTTAAAAACGGTTACTATCTGCTTGCCGACCCGGAAGCAAAGCTTGAGGCCAAGGTGATTGAGAGCTTCAACAGGCTGTGCAGCGATTATTATGCATACAGCGGCTTTGCATATATGCAGGTGAACAGCGCGTACCGCAGCCGCGATGACCAGATAAGCATTTATAACCAATACACCGAGTCTTACGGCGCGGATTACGCGAAAGCTTATGTTGCAAACCCCGGCTTCTCCGAGCATCATACGGGACTTGCCATGGATCTTAATATTAACCGCAACGGCGTCATTTCCTATGTGGAAAGCGACGAGGGCGCGGCGTGGTTCAAAGAAAACGCCGAAAATTACGGCTTTATCCTGCGCTATCCGTCGGACAAGGTATATATGACTGGCATAAATTACGAGTCATGGCACTACCGTTATGTGGGCACACCTCATTCCCTGATAATGAATGATATGAATATGTGCCTTGAGGAATACGAGCGGTTTTTGAAGGACTATACATACGATACTACCCGAATCGCGTACAACGATTCCACCGGAGTTGAATATGTCCCCGCAGAGGAGGACGCAGGCGGCAGAACGCTTATTTATTACGCTCCCTCCGAGGGCGAGGAGACGGAAATTAAGATACCTAAAGGCTATACATACGAAATATCGGGCAATAACACGGACGGCTTTATCATAACCGCCTGCCCGGAAGCGTAGCGCGGATATATGCGAGGCTCCGTGCACCGGGGATGAATACGGGGCGCCGCCCCGTGCCCCGCTTAGTACCTTTTTTGAGAAAAAGGTACTAAGAACCCCAAAAAACTTTTGCCCTGATAAGGCAATATAGCCACCCGCAGGGGTGCCGCGTGAGCGGCAAGCGAGAAAAAGCGCATAAGGAAGTGAGCTTCCTTATGCGCTTTTTAATCGCTTTACGGACGGTGAAACCGTCCGCCCCTGCGGTTAATGTTCAATTTGCTTTTCTTGCTTTCTGTGGGTAGCTAAAAGCCTGCTATCGACACGCTCATTAGCGTTGCGTATTTTCCGCCGCGAGACTTGCAAGTTTAGGCTAACGGTACAGGCTCTTTTTCACTTCGTCGAATGTGTTGTGCCCTTTCAACGTAGCGCCTTGATGTTCTTCCGTGTCGAGAGGAGAGGAGAGATTCTAAAGAGAGGAGAGGAGACCCATCTCCTTTCCTCTCTTTAGCCGGGCAGGGTGGCTCGGAGGGACTGCTGCCGGGTCAGCAGTCCCTTCGAAAAATTCTCTCTCCATTTCTGTCAGCTAATTATCAAATCTGAAATGCAAACTTATACACTGATTTTGAATTTTTATGAATTTATCGACAAAATTCCCGAAAAAATGCAGGGCAAAAAACAGGCAAAAACGGGCAAAAATCGCTCAAAATGCGTGTCTTTTTTTGTCGACGGAATCTCCGAAACGCTTCGGTGCGGTCTTTTTGAGCAAAACGGGGAGAAAAAATCTGCATTTTATGATACGGAACAGCAGACCCTCCGAATTTTACTTTCTATATTTCTATCAGCTAACAATCAAATCTGAATTCACATTCCGGAAGTATTTCCGTGAAGTGTTTCCGCTTCGCGGAAAAAACAAAGCGCTCCCCGACCGCGCCGGTTTTATACCGAGGCGGCAGGGAGCTTTTTTTGCTTAGCATATTATGCAATTATGCCATTATAAAATTATGCCGCTATGCACTTATATGTACTGCCAACAAATCTGCACAACCCTTACAGTCCGAACATCCTGCGCAGCAAAGGCGCAAGGAAGCGCGGCGATCTTACTACTGCGATCTTCATAAAAGTCTTCCCTTTCTCTTCGTCTCATATCATTTCGCCGCCCTCGGCGAAAACAAACGGGAGAGCGGCAGAGAGCGGCAGCATAGCACATCCGCAACTGTGCAAAGGCGGCGCAACCTGCGCCTTTTCCCTTTCCGCCGTCTCCCTTTAACAGTATATGAAAGCCGGCGCTGTGTGACAGACCCTCCGGAGGCTTTTTGCGCACTTTTGCGGTGACGCCCCGCGGCAAGAGGGAATAATATGGTACGGGGGCGGACACTTATTTTTTGCATTGCGTGACTAAAAACCGCCGCCGCAAGGAAATACTAAGAACACAGCAGAAATAAGGAAGTTCATAAAAACGGAGAGTGATCAATTTGCAAATCAAGCGAGGCGACATCTTTTACGCCGATCTCAGTCCTGTGGTCGGCAGTGAACAGGGCGGACTGCGCCCCGTACTTATCGTCCAGAACGATGTAGGTAACAGGTACAGTCCCACCGTCATTGCCGCCGCCATAACCTCAAAGCTGGGCAAAGCCAGACTGCCGACTCACATTGATGTCTACGCAGACAGAGTGGGACTTCAGCGCGATTCCGTGGTGCTGCTGGAGCAGATGCGCACCATCGACAAGCAAAGGCTCAAGGAAAAAATGGGGCATCTTGACGATGAGTCAATGCACGCTGTGGACACCGCCATAAGCGTAAGTCTCGGTCTTGGAGCAGCCGACAAAACAGAAGTCATAGGCTGAAGCGAAAAAACAATACTGCCGCAAGGGTTTCCCTGCGGCAGTATTGTTTTGCTTATATCAGCCCGCGGACTCGCTTCCGAAGGAAACATCGGACTGGGGAACATACTCGTAGCACTTGACGGTAACATCCGTCATCTTGCCGTTGCGGCTGACCGTAAAGGTCATTTCGTCGCCGACCTTGTGCTCTTTGACTATCTCCTTAACATCGGCGGAGGAGCTTATCTCCGTGCCGTCGATGGCTGCAATACGGTCGCCGTACTGAAGCACACCGTCATTGTAGCCCTCCTGCACCTGAGTAATATACACGCCGGTGCTCTGGTTTTTGAAATAATAGTAAGCGGTAAAGCTGTCGGTTATATCCGTAAGGCTTATTCCCACATAGGATTTTCCGGAAACATAGCCGTTGGAAATAAGCTCCTCTGCTACTCGTCCCGCCTCGTCTATGGGAATGGCAAAGCCCAGACCCTCTACATCGCTGCCGGTTGACTTGGCGTTGACTATGCCGATAAGCTCGCCCTTCATATTGAACAGTCCGCCGCCGGAGTTACCGGGGTTGATGGCGGCGTCAATCTGAATAAGGTTCATCATATTGTTGTCAACGCTTATTTCACGGTTGGTGGCGGAAATGATTCCGCAGGTAACGGTACCGCCCAACTCACCCAGAGGGTTGCCCACTGCGATAACCTGCTCGCCTACCTTAAGGCTGTCGCTGGAGCCGAGAACTGCGGGGCTTAGATTTTTTGCTTCGATTTTGATTACGGCAATATCGGAATCGGAATCATGACCGATCACCTTGGCGTCGTATTCGGAGCTGTCGGTAAGACGGACTTTTACGGAATCGGCTAACTTACCCGTAGACTCGTCGGTGATAACATGGTTGTTGGTGATAATATAGCCGTCGGCGCTGATAATTACGCCGCTGCCCGCGCCGCCGTTTACATACTGGAAGTTGCCGTATGACTTCTGAAACTCCGTGCTTATCTCCACAACGCTGTCGGAAACGAGAGCGCAAAGACCGCTGAGACCTTCAGCGTCTTCATCTTCATCCACGGTGACGGGAGACTTGTATATAACGGCGCCGCTGTCGGAGCTTCCGCCGACGGCGGAGGTATCGCCGCTGCTTTGCGAAGTATTGCCTACGATGAGAGCGCCTGCCATACCGCTTCCGAAGGACAGCAGCACCGTGGCACATACTATCAGAACAATGGCGGCAGTTGAGAAGCGTCTGCCGCTCTTATGTTTTTTCTCTTTTGCGGGTCTCTCCGGCTTCGGGGGCTGCGGAGGTACGGCACGCTGCTGAGCGTGGGGATCGTAGCCCTGCGCGAAGGGAGGAACATATCTGTACTCGCCGCTGTCGCGGTTTACGGAGAAACCGTTCTGCGGCTGATGAGGATGCTGAGGCGGATACTGCGGTGCCTGATGAGGCTGTGGCTGAGGCTGAGGTCTGAAGGGTGCCTGCTGTGCCTGATAGCCGTAAGGCTGCTGTCCGGGAGCAAATCCGGGTGCCCCCTGAGCGCCGGGTGCCCTGTGGGCGCCCTCTGCATAGGGCGGGGTAGTCTGTCTCACCGGGTCGGGCTGCGGTGCCTGTGCGGGAGCTTCGGTATGAGCCTCTGCGAAAGAAGCGGTGGGATCGTTTTCAAGCGGGCGCTGTGCGCTGACATCTGCGCCTGCGCCCTCCTGCGCGTCTCCCTGTGCAGTTTCCTGCGTGAGAGGTGTATTCTGCTGTGCCATCTCACGCGCTTCTGCGGCGCCTGCCGCCGTTTGAGGAGCACCGTTGCCTGCTCCCTCTGCCTGCGCGTTCTTTGCCCAGGGGTCAAGAGGGGTATAATCCGGAGTAAATCCGTTTTCGGATGAATTTTTTTCCTTGTTGAAATCTTCCATAATAAACCTCCGTAAATTACGGTTTTTTGCCTTTCTTTGGCTTACGACAGTATTATAGTTCCCCAATGTGACAGATTTTTGAAGAGGGACGGAAAAATAATTGAAAAAATGTGTCGGTCTCTTACAGAAACAGACCGACACACATAATAATATTTATAAGGCACAGCACTGCAGTCGCGCCCGCAGCGCCCAATGGCAGCACGCTCCACAGATACAGAGCCATGACCGCAAGCAAAAACGCCGCGGCGCACGCCGCCGCTTTGGCAAGGGGGCGTTTCAGGGTAAACAGCATCAGCGCAAAGGCGATATAGGAGGCAAAATATACGGCTGTGCCGAAAAGTCCGCCGTAGCGTGATAAAAGAAGGCTCCCCAGCCACAGCACGGCGCCCAGCACGGCAAATGCAGATGTTAGTCCGCGCCGCTCCACGGCAAAAACCGCAAGTCCCCCCACCGCAAGGCAGGTCACTGCAAGGGTAGGCACCGCAGACGCCGCCGCGTCAATCCCCGCGGCGCTGAGAATAAGCTGAAGCACTTTCAGAACAAGACCGCAGCCTGTGAGCACCTGTCCGAAGCTTACTGTCCGTGCTTTTTTACTCATATGATCCTCCGTTTCGCCTGTTATAATCCTGCATATAAACTCTCAAACTTCGCCTACTCAAAATAGCCGCGGTACTTTATGGTGTCCTTGTCGGGGAACAGGTAGCTGTGCAGATCCACAAAATAGTCGTCGGTCATAGCCGCTATGTAATCCGTGACGATAACATGGGGAGATTCCTCAATATAAGGCTTTTCCCTGTGGTAAAACGAGGAGTTTATGGGGTCGATGTGATGCTTGAACACGGGGGAGGAGGTGTCGCCCTCTTTGACCTGCCGCACAAGGGTTTCGTACATTCGACCGAACATGGGTCTCATTATCTCGTCCTGCGGAGCCTTTACGGCGTCGCTTAAATATATTTCCGAATAGTTGGACCTTTTGGCGGCGCTGAGCGCTTCAAAGTAATCGGGATCCATGGAAATATACGGCTTTCCGTAGCTGTTTTCGATAATATTGACGCTCATGTTATTTATGATTTCCGCGTTTACTCTGCCGATGACTCCGTAGCCGAACACATCCTCCTCTTTGGAAATGAGTCCCGCCTTTTTCGCGTCCTGTCTGTCCTTGCCCAGGTAAGAGATAATGTCGCATATACGCACAACGCACCCTTCAAGAGTGGAGGGCATAAGCCGCTTATTGTTTTCCGGGTCAAGATAGCAGCCCTCGATTGCTTCGTCAAGCTCTGCAAAGCTTTTCATGGGCACCGGGCAGTAGCGCTCTTTTTCGATTTCTCCGTTGTGGGCGGCGATTCCGTTCAGAGTCTGCAGGGTGATATTGTACGGATATATACCGTCCAGCACTCTGACGGAATGGATATTGTGGGCAAAATGGCGTCCCGTGGCGCCGAAGAAAAGCTCGTCCAGATACTTTTCTCCCGCGTGACCGAAGGGGGTGTGTCCGATGTCGTGACCGAGGGCGATGGCCTCAATAAGATCCTGATTGAGATTCAGGGCGGCGCCTATGGTGCGGGCAATGCGGGACACAAGCTGGACATGCAGGGCGCGGCGGGAAATATCGTCGTTTTTATAAAACGAAAAAACCTGTGTCTTGTCAGCAAAGCGGGAATAATATGCGGAGTGCAGTATCTTATCCGTGTCGCGCACAAAGGGCGGGCGCCACACGGAGGGCTTATCGTGATTTGGACTGCGGCGCACCGCGTCGGAGTTCTTAAAACCCACATCGGGCAGGCTCCCGTTCATTCTGTCGTATTCTATTCTCTGTGCAAGCTCTTTTGAAAGGCTGTCGTATTTCATATTTATGACCATTCCTATAGTTGATTTATGACGGTTTTACAAAGCCCGGGGCTTTATAAAAGGCTGCCGCACTTTTGGGCGGCGCGTTGCTTTCAAACTTTTCCGTCCCCGTTTTGCAAAACCGTGTCGTGTAAAACTAAGTATATTTTATCATTACTTTATTAAGATTTCAATATGCTATCACCGGGCTTTCGCACCTGTGCGAAAAAAGTTCACTGCGGCGCGGCGGTATGTATCTCCGGCGTTTTTTCGGGCATATAATATATAAGGCGGGAAGTATTATCCCACCGTGAACGGGCGGCGCGCTGACCACGCCGGGGCACGCCGCTCTTCAGCAGATCGCAGTGTAAATCCGTAGGGGCGAGAGGGCGAAAACACGCTTCCGAAAAGGGAAAAAATCGAAATATATCGGGAAATATATTTGTCAAGTGTTTCTTGCGCTTTTTTTGATTTTCTACATATTACACATGGGAAGTGTGAAAGGCTGTGCACCTTCACAAAGTTTTCCAAACCCCGAAAAGTCAAAAATGCCGATGAAACGGGAGATTTCCAATGAGTTTTCAACAGGCATTTGAAAACTCTTCGGCATCTGCGGAATATGCATAATTGTTACGAATTTGTGAAAATTCCACAAATCGGTTAAAAACGGTGCCCCGTATTCCGAATGAATATGGGTTTCTGCCGGGGCGCTGCCCCGAACCCAGCGGACTAAATGCGGGGCTCTGCCCCGCGCCCCGCTTAGTACCTTTTTTGAGAAAAAGGTACTAAGAACCCCAAAAAACTTTT
>JBJDYY010000189.1:0-2220 GCA_051867715.1 Candidatus Avispirillum sp. | reverse complement strand
GTGACGGTATCTGAGCTTTGAAAATGCCATATGACCTCCGTGAGGCAAGATAAACAGTAGAAGCACACAGCGAAAACGCCGTTTCCAACCATATTATTTTAATTTATCTGTCGGAATTTGTCAATACGGGTGAGTGAGACAGTATACTTCAAACTGTTGCATTTTGCAAAATTAGCACTCTCCCGTTGACAGTGCTAAAATTGTATGCTATAATTTTATTGTATTACGGAAAAAGTCATACAATACTATTCTTGCAATACTGCAACAGGAGGTTTAATAATGGACGAAGTTAAAAAGCCCAGGAAGCCGATATATATTTTCTACGCTGTGGTGCTTATTGTGCTGCTGCTGTTTAACCTTGTTGTATATCCCATGATAGCAAAGGCTCAGGTCAAGGAAGTCAGCTACGACGCATTTATGGATATGATCGAGGAAGAAAATATCGGTCTTGTTCAGGTAAGCGACACCGAAAACCTTATCACATTTACGGACAAGGATCAGGAGCAGATATACAAGACTGCCAAAATGGAGGATCCGGGACTTACGGAGCGCCTTCATGCAGCCGGCGCGCAGTTTTCCGGCGAGATCATTAAGCAGCCCTCGCGCATTGCCTCATTCCTGCTGAGCTGGGTGCTGCCCATAGTAGTTTTCGTTGTTCTCGGTCAGATACTGTCCCGTCAGATGATGAAGAAAATGGGCGGGCAAAACTCCATGATGTTCAACATGGGAAAGAGCAACGCGAAGATTTATGTTAAATCCTCCAACGGCATAAAATTTGCCGATGTTGCGGGTGAGGACGAGGCGAAGGAAAGTCTTTCCGAAATAGTGGACTACCTGCACAATCCCAAAAAATATGAGGAAATAGGCGCCAAGATGCCTAAAGGACTTTTGCTGGTGGGCCCTCCCGGAACGGGTAAGACCATGCTTGCAAAGGCTGTTGCGGGCGAGGCAAATGTGCCGTTTTTCTCCATGTCCGGTTCGGAGTTTGTGGAAATGTTCGTGGGCATGGGTGCGTCCAAAGTGAGAGATTTGTTCAAGCAGGCAAAGGAAAAGGCGCCTTGCATAGTGTTTATCGACGAGATAGACGCTATCGGACAGAAGCGTGACAGCACGGGGCGCAACGACGAAAGAGAGCAGACTCTTAATCAGCTTCTGACGGAAATGGACGGTTTTGAGGGCAATACGGGCGTAGTTATTCTGGCGGCGACCAACCGTCCCGAGTCACTTGACCCGGCGCTTACAAGGCCGGGGCGCTTTGACCGCCGTGTACCCGTAGAGCTTCCCGATCTTAAAGGGCGTGAGGAGATTCTGCGCGTTCATGCAAAGAAGATTAAGACCGAGCCGGGCGTTGACTTTACGCATATTGCCAGAATGGCTTCCGGTGCTTCCGGAGCGGAGCTTGCAAACATTGTAAACGAAGCGGCGCTCAGGGCAGTCAGAGACGGACGGCGTGCCGCGTCTCAGGCCGACCTTGAGGAAAGCATCGAGGTTGTTATTGCCGGGTATCAGAAGAAAAACGCCATTCTTACGGACAAAGAGAAAATGGTGGTGGCTTACCACGAGATAGGTCATGCTCTTGTGGCGGCAAAGCAGACAAATTCCGCGCCCGTGCAGAAAATTACCATTGTTCCCCGCACCTCCGGCGCTTTGGGCTACACCATGCAGGTGGAGGAAGGCAACCACTACCTGATGACCCGCGAGGAGATCGAAAACAAAATTGCCACCCTGACGGGAGGCCGTGCTGCCGAAGAGGTTGCTGTGGGTACCGTGACCACGGGAGCGTCCAACGATATTGAGCAGGCTACAAAGCTTGCCCGCGCCATGATTACACGCTACGGCATGGAGGACGATTTCGGAATGGTGGCGCTGGAAAGCGTTACAAATCAGTATCTTGGCGGAGATACATCGCTTATCTGCTCCGCCGACACTCAGGCGCAGATAGACCGCAAGGTTATGGAGCTTGTGAAAAAGCAGCACGAAAAGGCAGTGAAAATACTGACCGACAACCGTCAGAAGCTTGACGAGCTGGCACAGTATCTGTATATGCACGAGACCATCACCGGCGCGGAGTTTATGGATATACTCAATTCCCCCGATAAGGAGTAATGCAAGGCTCTGCCGGGGCTCCGCCCCTGACCCCGACGATAAACGGGGCTCCGCCCCATACCCCGCTTAGTACCTTTTTTGAGAAAAAGGTACTAAGAACCCCAAAAAACTTTT
>JBJDYY010000188.1:0-2243 GCA_051867715.1 Candidatus Avispirillum sp. | reverse complement strand
AACTGCTTCTGCGATCTTTTCCAAAACGAGGTTGTATGGCTTATAATCATCGCCCTGCTTATCGTCTTCGGCGTTTGCAACGGCTGCTGCTGCCGCGGCTGAGTACGCGATAATAAGCGATAATATAAAAAGCGAGCCTACGGCTCGCTTTTTCTCATCTGTTTACAGCCCCATTTTTTCAAGCTTTTCTCTGAGGAATCTCACTGCAAGTCCTATATCCCGGCAGGGGTCCTCTCCCACTTCTCTTTCAACGGTCAGAAAGCCGTCAAAACCGGTAGCGGCAAGAGCAAGCAGATATGTGTCGAAATTGACTCCGCCCTCTCCCAGAGGAACCTCAATATAGGCGCGTCCCATTCCCAGAAGCGCCTCATGATCCTTAGCCTCGCCGCCGATAACGATCTTTACATCCTCCGGCAGGCTTTCGTCAAGCTTGTAGCCGTCCTTTGCGTGGGTGTGTACAATATACTTCCCCACATCAGCCACAGCCCTTTCAGGTCTGTCTCCCGCCACCATTACAAGATTGGCAGGGTCAAAATTCACACGGACGCCGCCTGCTCCCAGGCTGTCCAGAAAATCGCAGAGTATGCGACCGCTTTCCGTACCTGTCTCAACTGCAAAGGAGCTGCCCATGGAATCCGCAAACTCCGCCAGGGAGCGGCACGCTTTTCTCATGGTTTCCTTTACGGCACACTCTTCCTCGGGGATCCTGCCTATATGGGTAGTCACGATGTCGCAGCCAAGCTCCTTTGCTTTTTCAAGCACTCTCTTTGACTTATCCACATATATTTTATTCTGTTCTTCATCGGCAAAACCTACGCCGAAGTCTCCGCATATGGCAGAGAACACCAGACCGTTGGAGGTAACAATATCCATGGTCTCGCGTATCTTTTCCGCCGTCATTTCCTCCGCTGTCATATAGCCGTAAGGCGTCATATACGCCTGTATACCCTGAGCGCCGAGCCGCGCCGCTTCTTCAACGCCCTCTCTGAAGCCCTTTCTGAAGGACTCAACCATAACGCCAATCTTCATAAAAGTATTTCCTTTCTTTAAGCTGTCGGAAAGGTATCCGAGCCGTTATTCGGATTTCTGCACCGTTTTGCAGTTGTCACGCACGTATTCTAACACTTCGTCAATGTCGCTGTCAAGCGAAACCTCATAGTACTGCCTGTCTTTTTCAAAAATTCCGCAGTAGCCGTAATAAACCATAGCCTTTCCGCTGTCAAAAAGACATATTTCGTACTGAGTCGACAGCGTAAGGCTTAAAAGCTTTTCGCCGAGAGAATCCCCGGAGCACTTTTCCCATTTGCCGCCGAGCAGTCCGGCAACTTCCTCGCCGTTTTCAAGCACGGGAAGCTTTTTTGTGTCTCCCCCGGTCTCATCCTCATAGTTGTCCATATCGGCATATACGCATACCGTAACATCCTCGGCTTTGCCCAGCGCCTCAAGCGCCGCGTCAGCCTCGCATTCAGGGCGCGCCGCACAGGCGGTAAAGGTCAGTGCCGTCATAAGCAGTACAAGTACTGCAGCCGCTGTTTTTTTCATATCTGCCCTCCTGTTTTTTGTCCGCAAAGCCTATTTTGAAAGCTTTTGCCGGCGCACATCCACTCCGGAAAAAATCAGAGGCTTGTATGAGCCGAAAAGCCTGCTGGTAATGCGGTCGGCGTATTTCTCCCGAAGCTCCTTCTGCGTAAGATTTGTGCTGAAAACGCAGGAGCGGCGGGCATTCATTCTCGTATTTATTACATTATATATACAGGAAATACTGAACTGGGTGCTCATTTCCACTCCCAGATCGTCTACAATAAGCAAATCACAGTCATAATACTTGCGGATTATTTCGGGATCCGCCCCGTGAAACTGCTCCGCCTCAAAATCGTCTATCATACCCTGCACGCTTTTGTATACCACATCGTAGCCCCGGCGGATGACCGCAACTCCGAGAGCGGTGGACAGATGGGTTTTTCCAAGTCCCGTATCGCCCACTAAAAGCCAGGACTCGCCGCTTTTTGCGTCAAAACTCTCGGCAAAGCCGCGAAGGGCATTGAGATTGTACTCCGCCGCCCGACGGTTTTCGCCGCTGTAATAGTCAAGGGAAAAATTATCAAAGCTCTGCACAGCCGCAAGAGGACCCATATCGGAATCGGCAAGCCGCGCCTGGGCTATATCCCTTTTCATACATTCGCACATATCGAGACCCACAAAGCCGCTGTCCCGACACTTTTCACAGCGGTATTTCATATCCG
>JBJDYY010000187.1:0-10583 GCA_051867715.1 Candidatus Avispirillum sp. | reverse complement strand
TGTTCAGCAGCGCCCGCCGAGCCTTATTTATTCTTAAAAAACTGATAGTAATTGCAGGGGATCATACCGTTGTACAGCTTTCGTACTTTATCGGCGCGGCGACCGTACAGCCGCTGAAAATCCGGATGGCTCGTCAGCACATATATCTGCCAGCGGTCAAGATTTTGCCAAACCTTGCCCATATTCCTGTAAAGCTCCTCCGCCTCGCCGCGCATAAGCCGCTCCCCGTAAGGGGGATTTGTAACGACAGTGCCGCGTACGCCTCCTGTTTCAAGCTTCAGGGCGTCGGCTACAAAAAAGTCTATGCTGTCTGCAACACCTGCGCGCCGTGCCGCCGCTTTTGCAATTTCAATACACTCTCCGTCAATATCGGAGGCGGCGGCGCGAAAGGCGCTGTCGGTTATTACCGCTTCCCTTGCCGCCTCTCTTGCCCAGCTCCAAAGCTCCGGGGGAAACTGCGGAAAATCCTCGCTGCAAAATGTTCTGTTCAGTCCCGGAGCAATATTTTTCATCATCATTGCGCCCTCAACGGCAATGGTACCCGATCCGCAGAAAGGATCACGCAGCAGTACCGCCTCGCGGGGGCGTGAAAGCTTCACAAGCGCCGCCGCCAGCGTCTCTCTCAGCGGTGCCGCAACGCTCTGAGGGCGGTATCCTCTTTTATGCAGTGGCACACCCGACAGATCTATCATAAGCGACGCCCTGTCCTTGAAAATAAAGAAATCTATCTGATATTTGACCCCTGCCTCCGGCAGGGTCTCCAAACCGTATGCAACCCCCAGCCGTTTCGCCACGGCCTTTTTTATTATCCGCTGACAGTCGGGTACCGAGAAAAGTGTGCTGCGCAGAGCGTGTCCGCGCACGGGAAAACAGTCGTTTTTCCCTATCCACCGCTCCCACGGGAGTCTTCTTGTACCCTCAAAAAGCTCGTCAAAGGTGCACGCCTCAAATTCGCCCAGATTCAGATACAGCCTTTCCGCAAAGCGTAGATTTATATTGCACGCACAGCAGGCGTACGCGTCCCCCTCAAAGGTTATGCGCCCGTCCATGGTGTATACGCGCTTGTATCCGAGAGCGTCTATTTCCTGTCCCAAGAGTCCCTCAAGACCGAAAAGACAGGTGGCGGTATATGTCAGGGTCTCATTACTCACAGCGAATGTTCTCCGTTTTCGTTTGATTCTTTTGATTCTTTGTCTCGGCGAGAAAGGCCGCTCTTGCCCCGTTCTCCCTTGGCGGCAGGCAGAGTGAAGGTGAAGCGGCACCATTTGCCCTGCTCGCTTTCCACCCAAATTTTTTCACCCTGCGCCTCGATAATTGTCCGTGCTATATACATACCGAGACCCACGCCGCTTTTATCCATACCGCGGCTCTTGTCGCTCTTGTAAAATCTCTCGAAGACATAGGGCAGATCCTCCGGAGAAATGCCCTGCCCTTCGTTGTAAACGCTTACCTGGATTTTACCCGCTTTTTCCCTTATGGAAATTTCGTAAACGCCGCCCTCATATGCAAACTTTATGGCGTTGTCGCAAATGTTGTAGAATATCTGATGAATAGCGTCCTTATCTGCGCAGACATACATATTGTCCTCGTCGCACTCAAAGCGCACATCAAGCTTTTTATCCTCAAGGCGCTGCATATTGTTAATTATTATCTCTCTGCCCTGCTCGCAGACATCGTACACGGTCGGGACGAATTCCCTCTCTCCCGCTTCAAGTCTTGAAATATCAAGAAGCTGAGACACAAGCCTTGACAGCCGCCGTACTTCGGAAGCGATGATACCCAGATAATACTCATGCTTTTCCGGAGGAATTGCACCGTCAAGAATACCGTCGATAAAGCCGGAAATAGTCGTCATGGGCGTGCGCAGATCGTGGGAAACATTTGCAAGGAATGTGCGCCGCATATCCTCCAGATTTTGCAGGGAGGATGCCATGTTGTTGAACGCTTCGGCAAGCTCCGCAACCTCGTCTCTGCCTACAACGGGGACTCTCGCGTCAAACTGTCCGTTTGCAAAGGCTTTTGCCGCACGGCTCATATCCCGGATGGGAGAAATGAAGCGCTCGGTGGTAAAGTATATCACAATAAGAGACGCCAGCATTATCCACAGCGCCGCCATAATAATGGTGCGGTTCATAGTGCTCACAAGCCCGTCTATTCCCGTATCTCCGGACGCGGCAAATACCGCGCCTGTATACACTCCGTTGTTATACAGCGGGATAGCATAGTACACATGCTCCGTTTTGAAAAATCCGTCCATATCGTCGGTGGAGCAAATATGTGCACCGGAAGACAGTCTGTAATGGGCGGTATCGGAAATAAAAAATCTTCCCGAGCCGTTGGAGGTCGCCTCGCTTGTAATGCTGACCCGGCTTCCGCCGCCGTAATGTATGACCTGCCCGTTCTGATCCACAACGAAAATAAGCATATCGTCATCGTTGACGGCAAGCAGTTCAAGCACGGATTTCAGCCCCTGAGCGTGAGCAAAAAGGTAATCCTTGAAGCTTTCGTAATCGTCGCCGTAATCGTTTTCGATATATACCGCGGCGGAGTTTGCCGCGTTTGACAGATGCTCGGTTTTTACATCGGTACCGTAGGAGCGCACGATAAACGATACGGTAAAAGAGATAACCGCAAAGCAGACAACGATTATCAGCATAAATGTTACCATATATTTGAAGAATATACTTTTTATTCTGAGCATTCTTTCGCCTCTCTGCATTCCGGTATGCTAAAAGGGGCGGCAAGCCGCCCCTCGGGTTCTTTACTGAAGAAGTTCGAACTTATACCCTACGCCCCACACGGTCTTGAGCGTCCATTTGTCGGACACGCCCTCAAGCTTTTCACGAAGCCGTTTGACATGCACATCCACCGTTCTGGAATCTCCCAGATAGTCAAAGCCCCAGACCTTGTCCAGAAGCTGGTCTCTGGTAAACACCCGATTGAAATTGGAGGCAAGGAAATAAAGCAGCTCCAGCTCCTTGGGGGGAATATCCACCGGTTTGCCGCGCAGCTTAAGCTCGTATTTCTGCAGGCTTATTTCGATATTGTCAAACTTTATGACCTCATCGTCAAGCTGATTGTCGTGTGCGCTGTAACGGCGCAGCACCGCCTTGACACGTGCGGAAAGCTCCTTCATATCGTAAGGCTTTACAAGAAAATCGTCGGCGCCCAGCTCAAGTCCCAGCACCTTGTCAAACACTTCTCCCTTGGCTGTAACCATTATAACAGGCTTTGAGGATATTTCGCGAATCTCGCGGCACACCTGAAATCCGTCTTTCTTAGGCAGCATAATATCAAGAAGCACCAGATCCGGCTCATACATCTTGAAAAATGTCACGCCCTCGGCTCCGTCGGCGGCGCATTTCACCTCATAGCCTTCATTTTCAAAATAAAGGCGAAGCATCTCGCAAATATTGGGGTCGTCGTCAACAACAAGTATTTTCGTGCTCATCTCTGTTATCTCCTTTACTGCAATAACCGATAACATCGTATATACAAATCTATCATAACACAAATGTGAAAATTTGTATACACTTAATTATCAATTTTGTGATAAATTTTGAAAAAATATCCTTAACTATTGTCATATTAACAGATAAAAGTGACGGATATGTGAAATTTCAGTGATTTATTGTTAAATTCAGCCGAATTTTGTAAAAATACCGTTTCCTCTTGATTAGAAGGAAAATATTATGTATAATTGTAAAGAGAATAATATGCCGAACATGACAACTCCGTTTCGGCACTGTGAAGAAAGGCTATATTTATGAAGCTCGGTATAATCGGTCTGCCCAATGTGGGCAAAAGTACGCTGTTCAACGCCATTACGGGCGCGGGAGCCCAGTCCGCAAACTACCCTTTCTGCACTATTGAGCCCAATGTGGGCGTGGTCGCCGTTCCCGACAAGCGCCTGGACACGCTGAGCGAAATGTACTCTCCCCAGAAGTACACACCCGCCGTTATAGAATTTGTTGATATCGCGGGACTTGTAAAGGGCGCGTCAAAGGGCGAGGGACTGGGAAACAAGTTCCTTTCCCACATCAGGGATGTGGACGCAGTAGTCCATGTAGTGCGCTGCTTTGAAGACACAGACATAGTACATGTTGACGGAAATGTGGACCCCGCAAGAGACATTGAAACAATAAATCTGGAGCTTGTGCTGGCGGATATGGAAACCTTGGAGCGCCGCATGGACAAGACCGCGAAGCTTGTAAAAAGCGACAAAAGCCTTGCTCCCGCCCTTGCTGCATATGAAAAGGTGTACGAAGTCCTGTCCGCGGGACGCACCGCAAGAACGGCGGAGCTTGACGAGGACGAAAAGGCTGCTCTTGACGAAGCGGGACTTCTCACCATGAAGCCCGTTATATATGTTGCCAATGTCAGTGAGGACGAAGCGGCGGGCGTATCTCCCGACAACCAATACTACAAGGCGGTATGCGCTGCGGCGTCTATGGAGGGAGCGGAGGTCATTCCCGTCTGTGCCGGAATAGAAGCGGAGATCGCAGAGCTTGATCCTTCCGAAAAAGCGGAATTTCTCGCCGATATGGGTATTGAAGAGTCCGGTCTGGACAAGCTTATTACAGCCGGTTATTCTCTGCTCGGTCTCATCAGTTTTCTCACCGCAGGTCCCAAGGAAGTGCGCGCATGGACTATCCGCCGCGGCACAAAGGCTCCACAGGCTGCGGGAAAAATACACTCTGATTTTGAGCGCGGCTTTATCCGTGCCGAGGTTGTGGCCTTTGAGGATCTGGTAAGCTGCGGCTCTCTTGCGGGAGCTAAAGCAAAGGGTCTGCTTCGCAGTGAGGGCAAGGATTATGTCATCTGTGACGGCGATGTGGTAGAATTTTTGTTTAATGTTTAATGTATAAATATACAGGTGAAAAAATGAAAAAGAGATTGTTGGCCGCCGCGGCGGCAATATGCCTTACAGCCGTGCTGCTTCTGTCCTCCTGCGCAAAAGCGTCAAAGGGAGACATCGTAGGCAAGTGGAAATATTCGCTGAACTCCGAAATACGGGATCTTATTACCGAAGTGCTTGCGGACAGCGGAGTATATGACGAGATCTATTACGAGTTCCGTGAGGACGGCACGGGCTGCACATATACCGCAAACAATCCCGATCCCGTAAATTTCACATACACCTTTGACGGCTCCACGCTTCATATTGAAAACGAAGACGGCGGTTTTGACACCGCCTGCAAGGTTGACGGCGACACTCTCAGCGTTACCGAAAACGGCACCACAGTGAAGCTTGCCCGTCAGTAATTTTCATTTATACAATATATACAATAACCGGTTTTTCAAAGGAGTCCGCCATATGAAGACGCATTCAAAAATACTCTCCCTTGTGCTGTGTGCCGCTATGCTGATATGCTCTCTTGTCATACCCTCGGCGGCAATTACCAATAATCCCACAAGCGGTACGTTTTTGTTTACAAGCGCCGATATGCTCAGCTATGTAAACGGCGTCCACAGCCTTGACGTTTCTTTCAGCAATACGGAAAATTCCATGATGCTGAAGGTAAATTCCTCCGCGTCGGATCCCGACCCGTATTTCAGCCTTGATCTGACTTCTCTTGACAGCAGTATTACGGCAACTGACTATAAATATATGGTCATAACCTACCGTTCTCCCATGAGCGCTTCGGATAAGGCAACAAGCTGCGAGATATTTCTAAGTGCCGGAAGTGTGACCGGACCTACGGCGGGAAAAAGCGTGGTATTTTCCCTTGAAAAAAGCAATACATATAAAGCGGCTGTTCTCAACCTGTCATCTCTGAGCTGGTGGAGCGGAAATATCAACGGTATACGCATTGACCCATACTGCAACGCAACAAGCGGAGACATAATGTATATTGATTCAGTTGTGCTGTGCAAAACATCGCTGAAAGCGTCTCTTGTGGCCTCCGACCGTGAGGAGAATACTTACAATGTCTCCGCACCCTATGACGGCACTGACTATGTATGCACCGCCTATGACGTTACCAAATACACCTCTCCCCTGTGGAAAGGCAGTATTGTGTACAACGAGGCAGTTTATCCCGTTAAGGACACATCGGGCAACGCCGTATACACACTTATGTATACGCCGGACGAAGTCATGTGCCTGTACTCCGCCGATTTCTCAAGCTCGTACACGGAAGGCGTTGACTTTACTGTAAGCGGAAACAAACTGACGATTCTGAAATCCGGCTCCGTACCGCTGAAAGAATACTCATATATTCACAGAAACTATGCCGACGGATACAGGCGTACCGCCGCAGGCGACGGTCTTTATGAGTATTGGGGACAGTCCAAAGAGTTTTTCAACGGATATCTTAACATTACATACACCCACAGCGATACATGGGAAGGTCCCGTACCTGCCGACAAATCGTCAAAGCTGCCCATAACCGCAGACCGCATCAAAAACAAGGGAGAACTGAATATCGTCTATTTCGGTGACTCCATCTGCGGCGGCGCAAACGCTTCTTCATACAGAAACGTTTATCCCTACGCAGAGTGGTGGAACCAGCAGATAAGCTCCGAACTTGTTAAGAACTTCGGTGTTAATGTAAACACGACCATTTCGGCAGTGGGCGGCAGTACCGCGTCCGACATGGTAAGCTCCGTCAATGACAGCGTCATTAAGTACAGTCCCGATCTTGTGTTTATCGAATACGGCGTAAACGATGCAATGAACGCAAGCCAGAGCAGCGACTACAACGCATCGAAGCTCAAATCCGAGTTCAAATCGGGTATTGAGCAGATGATCAGGACTATTAGAGCTTCACTTCCCAACTGCGAGATAGTTCTTGTAGCGCCCTTTTACTGCAACATCTACTGTCACTATATGTCATATTTCGAGGCTTGCCGCGATGCACTGAACGAGCTTGAAAATGCGTACAGCGGCGTTGCTGTTGCAGATGTTACATCAATGCATGAATATCTCCTTTCTTTCAAGGACTACCTTGACATGAGCGGAGACAATATGTGCCATCCCAACGACTTTATGTCCCGCGTATTCTCTCAGGTATGTCTCGAAACCATAATCCCCGGCGGAGTTGACGCCTATGTTCCCAAACCTATCGGTCTTGACAAAACCGCAGAAGACTGTATAACCAAGGAGGCGACTCCCGGCGGTCACGGCTGGTACTGGTCCTCCGCCGAGGCCTACGGCCTGATAAACGGCTACAGCTCCAACGGTCAGGACATTGAGCTGTCCTGCGATCTGTGCCTTATGCCCGGCTCCGAAATTGCCACGGCAAGACTATGGACCAAAGACGGCAGCCATATAACAGTTTCTCCCTCCGGTGTGACTTTGGGCGGCAAAACAGTGGGATACAGCTGGGGCGAGCCCTCGCTTTACAACTGGCACAGAGTGAAATTTGTCATTAAGAACGGCGCGGCGGCCGTATATATCGACAGTGAGCTTGTTGCAAGCGTGTCCTCGGGAATAACGGCATATACCGATTACCAGATGCTGTTCAGCCAGACGGGCGAAATGTGCATCGACAATCTGAAAATGACTTCAAGCGGCGGCACATTATACTTTGACTGCGACTTTGAAAACGAAAGCGCGGCAAAAAGCCTTTTTGACACATCAAGCCTCGGTCAGTATACACTGCTTTCCGCCAACACAGTAAGCTATGACCTGCGAGGAGGAAGCGGCAATTTCCCCAATCAGATAAAGCTTGCAAACGCTTCTCTGCCCCTGTTTGAGGCTATTCCCACACGGGAGGGCTACGCTTTCCGCGGCTGGACTACAGACTCTGCCGCTCAGACCGCCGTTTACACGGCGGGCGACACCTTTACCGAAAGTCTTACAAACTCCGCAACGCTGTACGCGGTATGGAAAAGCACAGCGCCTGCCGCACCGGTAATCGAGTCCGTAACTCCGGCTTCTGCCTCAATTTCCGACACCGGAGAAATCAGCTATACAATGATTGCCGTGGGAGAAGGGCTCAGCTACTCGTGGAGCTGCACCGAAGAACTTCCGACAGGCGTAAATGTGACCGGCACCGACACACAGGCTCTTACGGTCACTGTTCCCGAAAAACTGAAATCCGGGTTTACGGCATCCTTTGTGTGTACCGTCACCTCCGAGGGCGGTACCGCCGTATCCGACCCCGTCACCCTTACATACACAACAACATATGTTGCAGGCGATATTAACGGCGACGGCAAGGTAAACGGCAAAGACATTACAAGACTCTCGAAGTATCTTGCCGACAGCAGTATATCTGTTGTTACGGCCGCCCTTGACGTAAACGGTGACGGCAACGTCAACGGTATTGACGTCAACATCCTCATGCGCCACATTGCCGGAGCGGATGTTTCCGTTTACTGAACAGTAATACACCTTTGACGGCTCCGCGCATCATACTGAAAACAACGGCGGCGGGTTTAGCACCCCCTGCAAATTTTACGGTGCCGCTCTCGGCATTACCGGGGGCGGCACCGCCGTGAAACGTGAAATCTGCCCGTAAGCAAATATCATTCATCAATAAACCGATTTTTCAAAGGAGCCCGCCATATGAAGAAGTATTCAAAAATACTATCGCTTGTGCTGTGCGCCGCTATACTGATATGCTCTCTTGCCATACCCTCGGCGGCAATATCCAACAACCCCACAGGCGGCACGTTTTTGTTTACAAGCGCAGATATGCTCGCATATGTAAACGGCGTCCACAGTCTTGATGTTTCTTTCAGCAATACGGAAAATTCAATGATGCTGAAGGTAAATTCCTCCGCGTCGGATCCCGATCCGTATTTCAGTCTTGATCTGACCTCTCTTGACAGCAGTATTACGGCAGACGACTATAAATATATGGTCATAACCTACCGTTCTCCCATGAGCGCTTCGGATAAGGCAACAAGCTGCGAGATATTTCTAAGTGCCGGAAGTGTGACCGGACCTACGGCGGGAAAAAGCGTGGTATTTTCCCTTGAAAAAAGCAATACATATAAAGCGGCTGTTCTCAACCTGTCATCTCTGAGCTGGTGGAACGGAAAAATCAACGGCATACGGATAGACCCTTACTGCAGCGCAACAAGCGGAGATATAATGTATATTGATTCCGTAGTGCTTTGCAAAACATCGCTGAAAGCGTCTCTTGTAGCCTCCGACCGCGAGGAAAACACATACGATGCCTCCGCTCCATATGACGGCACTGACTATGTATGCACCGCCTACGATGTTTCCAAATACACCTCTCCTCTGTGGAAAGGTAATATCGTATACAACGAAGCAATATTCCCCATTGAAAACGCAGACGGCAACGCCGTATACACCCTGATGTATACGCCCGATAAAGTTATGAGCCTATGCAGTTCCGATTTCAAAAGCATCTACACGGAAGGAGTGGACTTCACCGTCAGCGGCAATAAGCTGACAATACTGAAAACCGGCTCCGTCCCTCTGAAAAAATATTCATACATACACAGCAGCACCACCGACGGCAGCGTATACAATTACTATCCCAACACGGCGGCGGGAGACGGCAAGTACGAGCGCTGGGGTGAAACAGCGGAATTCTTTAACGGGTATCTGAATATCACATACACACATAGCGACACTTGGACCGGGCTTGTACCCGAGAACAAATCGGCTCAGCTTCCCATTACCGCCGAAAAAATCAGAAACGGCGGCTCCGTAAACATCGTTTATTTCGGCGACTCCATTTGCGTAGGAGCAAACTCTTCAGGTTACAGAAATGTATACCCCTACGCCGAAAGCTGGAATCAGCAGATAAGCTCTAAGCTTTCGAAAGACTGCAATATGACCGTGAATACCACCATTTCCGGAGTAGGAGGCAGCACCTCCGCGGATATGGTGTCAAAAGTAGAGAGCAGCGTCATAAGCTACAATCCCGACCTTGTATTTATCGAGTTCGGTGTAAATGATTGCATGGTGGCAAGCCAGTCGCCTGGGTACACCACTGCGAAGGTCAAATCGGAGTTCAAGTCCAATATCGATCAGATGATTAAGTCAATAAGAGCGTCTCTGCCCAACTGCGAGATAGTTCTGGTATCTCCCCTGTACAGTAATCTCTACTGTCACCGCAAGGAATACTTTGACGCCTGCCGCGACGCGCTGGCAGAGCTTGCGGACGGCTACACCGCCGTGGTTCTTGCAGACCTTACGGCCATGAACGAATATATGCTCACATTCAAGGACTACCTTGATATGTCGGGCAACAACATGTGCCATCCCAACGATTTTCTTGCCCGCATATATGCACAGGTTTGTCTTGAAACTATCGTTCCCGGCGGCGTTGACGCTTATGTTCCCAAATCAAACGGTTCAGACAAAACCGCAGAAGACTGTATAACCAAAGAAGCGACTCCCGGCGGTCACGGCTGGTACTGGTCCTCCGCCGAAGCCTACGGTCTGATAACCGGCTACAACTCCAACGGTCAGGACATTGAGCTGTCCTGCGATCTGTGCCTTATGCCCGGATCCGAAATTGCCACGGCAAGGCTTTGGACTCAGGACGGCAGCCACATTACAATTTCTCCCTCCGGTGTGACTTTGGGCGGAAGTACCGTGGGATACAGCTGGGGCGAGCCCTCGCTTTACAACTGGCACAGAGTGAAATTTG
>JBJDYY010000186.1:0-10689 GCA_051867715.1 Candidatus Avispirillum sp. | reverse complement strand
AGGAGATCGAGCAGTATGTGAGAAAATCCGGCGGCAGAGTCATTGCCAGAAAGGGAGCCACCTTCTACGCGGTTTCCGTTTCCGTTTGTCACATCTGCAAGTGCATTCTGAGCGGTATGGACACTACCATGACAGTATCCACCATGATGCGCGGCGAGTATGGTATAGAAGATGTATGCCTCAGCACCCTTAACATGGTCGGACATAACGGTGTACGCGGCAAGGTAAATGTAAGCATTACCGACGAAGAGGCTGAAAAGCTCCGCCGCAGCGCAGACACACTTAAGCAGGTTATCTCAAGCCTTGATATATAAGGCAAGAGGAGAAAGGCGATAAGCTTGAAATTTATGCGAGCGTAAATCGCACATTAGCTTTTTTAAACCCCATTTGTGCCTTGCCGCCAAAAAGGGCGGCGGCATTTTTCAAAGCCCTCGGGCTTTGAAAAATCGTCACAAATCAACGAAAGGAATGGACATAATTATGGAATACCGCATAGAGCACGATTCCATGGGTGAGATGAAGGTTCCCGCAGACCGTCTTTGGGCTGCGCAGACTCAGAGAAGCCATGAGAATTTCAAAATAGGCGTGGATATTGAGACCATGCCCCGTGAGATTACCTACGCTTTCGGCATACTGAAAAAGGCGGCGGCGCTTGCCAATGCAGAGCTCAGACCGGAGAAAATGACACAGGAAAAGCTGTCTGCCATTTGCGCGTCCTGCGACGAGGTCATTTCCGGCTCCCTGAACAGCCATTTTCCCCTTGTGGTATGGCAGACCGGCAGCGGCACTCAGTCAAATATGAACGCCAATGAGGTTATAGCAAACCGCGCCAATCAGATAGCGGGCAAAAAGCTGTGCCATCCCAACGACGACATAAATATGAGTCAGTCCTCCAACGACACTTTCCCCACCGCAATGCACATTTCCGCGGTTATAGCCGTTGAGGATAAGCTGCTTCCCGCAGTGGAGACGCTTATTGAAACCTTCAAGCGCCTTGAAGCGGAAAACGAGGGAATAGTTAAGTCCGGAAGAACTCATCTCCAGGACGCGACCCCCATAAAGTTCAGCCAGGAAATATCCGGCTGGCGTTCAAGCCTTGAGCGTGACGCGGAGCTTCTCAGGCTTGCCCTTGCGCCTCTGCATGAGCTTGCGCTGGGCGGTACTGCGGTCGGTACGGGGCTTAACGCTCCTAAAGGCTTTTCCGAGCTTGTAGCGGCAAAGGTTGCGGAGCTTACAGGAAAGCCCTTTGTGACTGCCGAAAATAAATTCCACGCTCTGACTTCAAAGGACGAGATAGTGTTCGCTCACGGCGCCGTCAAGGCTCTGGCATGCGACATGATGAAAATTGCCAACGATGTGCGCTGGCTTGCCAGCGGTCCCCGCGACGGTCTGGGCGAGATACATATTCCCGAAAACGAGCCCGGCTCCTCCATTATGCCCGGCAAGGTCAATCCTACCCAGTGCGAGGCTGTCACCATGGTAGCAGTGCAGGTAATGGGCAACGATGTGGCTGTGGGTATGGCGGCGTCTCAGGGCAATTTCGAGCTTAATGTTTTCATGCCCGTGACTGCATACAATTTCCTGCAGTCCGTGCGACTTTTGGCGGAGGCAATCGTGTCCTTCAACAACAACTGCGCTGCAGGAATTACGGCAAACAAGGACAAGATGTACCATAATTTGCATAATTCTCTTATGCTTGTAACGGCGCTCAATCCTTATATCGGATATGAGAACGCCGCTAAGACTGCTAAAAAAGCGTATAAGGACAATATATCGCTGAAAGAAGCCTGCGTAGAGCTGGGATTCCTGACGGCGGAAAAATTTGACGAGGTGTTCCACCCCGAGGAAATGGTCTGACGGGGCAAAACGGAGGTTGACGGTATAATGAAATTCAGTTATTATCCGGGCTGTACCCTGCGGACAAAGGCAAAGGAGCTTGACCGCTGGGCGCGCAGCAGCGCGCTGGCTCTGGGAGCCGAGCTTTGCGAGGTCGAGGACTGGCAGTGCTGCGGAGGCGTGTATGTCAGCGCTCGTGACGAGATCGCCACAAAGCTTTCAAGCGTGCGCGCACTTATGAGCGCCCGCGACAAGGGACAGCCTCTTGTAACGGTGTGCTCCGCCTGCCACAATGTAATCAAGCAGACAAACCACGCCATGCAGACCGATGAGGAGTTTGCAGACAAGGTAAATCTGTATATGTCGCAGGACAAAGAAAAAAGAGAGCCCTATCACGGCGAGACGCAGGTGTATCACTATCTGGAGCTGCTCCGCGATGTAATAGGCTTCGATAAAGTCAGAGAAGCGGTGAAAAATCCCCTTACCGGCAAAAAGGTGGCGGCGTATTACGGCTGTCTGCTGCTGAGACCGGGCAGCGTCATGGGCTTTGACGATGTGGAAAACCCCCGTATAATGGAGGATTTTATCCGCGCTCTGGGCGCCGAGCCCGTCATATACCCCATGCGCAACGAGTGCTGCGGAGGCTATATGGCGACGGAGGATCCGGCGCTTGCGGCAAAGAAAAGCGGAGCTGTCAGCGAAAGCGCCGCGGGACACGGTGCGGATATAATAGTCACCGCCTGCCCCCTTTGCAAATACAATCTCGTAAAGAACCAAAGCCCGGTTCCGGTAGTTTATTTTACGGAGCTGCTTGCAGAAGCTCTCGGTGTTAAGGAGGATACGCATGCAGAATAAAAAAAGTGAAAATCTGAAAGAGCAGGTGCTCCGCATGAGCGGAGTAAACCCGTCAAAATGTATGCGATGCGGCAAATGCTCCGGCACATGCCCTTCGTACGATGAGATGGAATACCATCCTCACCAGTTTGTATATATGGTGGAAAACGGCGATATCGAAACGCTTATGAAGTCCGATTCGGTATATAAATGCCTTTCCTGCTTCGCTTGCGTAGACCGCTGTCCCAGAGGGGTGGAGCCCGCAAAGCTTGTGGAGGCGCTGAGACTTTGCGTCATCCGCCAGAAGGGCAAAAACCATATGACGGCGGACGATATTCCCGCAGTGCTCGACGATGAAATGCCTCAGCAGGCGCTTGTAAGCGCCATGCGCAAGTATTCCAAGTAAGAAAGGAGAAACTGACAATGCAGAGAATCGGAGTATTTGTCTGTCACTGCGGTACAAATATCGCAGGTACGGTAGATGTTAAAGCCGTGGCAGAGGCTTTGAAAAACGAGCCCGGTGTCGTTTTCTCCACCGACTACCAGTATATGTGCTCTCAGTCAGGGCAGAACATGATAAAGGAAGCGGTTGCAGAGCACCGTCTCACCGGCATAGTGGTGTGCTCCTGCTCCCCCCGTATGCACGAGGCTACCTTCCGCAAGACCGCTCAGGCGGCGGGACTTAACCCCTATATGGTGGAGATTGCAAATATACGCGAACAGTGCTCATGGGTACATAAGGATATGCCCGTAGGTACTGAAAAGGCTATTATACTTGCAAAGGCGGCAGTAGCTAAGGTAAATCTCAATGCGCCGCTTACCCCCGGCGAGTCTCCCGTTACAAAGAGAGCTCTCGTCATCGGCGGCGGAATTGCGGGCATACAGACCGCTCTGGATATTGCCGACGCGGGATTTCCGGTGGATATAGTTGAGACAAAGCCTACCATAGGCGGTAAAATGGCTCAGCTTGACAAGACTTTCCCCACTCTGGACTGCGCGGCGTGTATACTTACCCCTAAAATGGTGGATGTGGCGCAGAACGATAAAATCCGTATATTCTCCTATTCAGAGGTAACGGATGTAAAGGGCTTTGTGGGTAACTTCGATGTTACCATAAAGAGAAAGGCGAGATATGTCAAGGAGGATGTTTGTACCGGCTGCGGACTCTGCACCGAGAAATGTCCTCAGAAAAATGTGCCCAACGAATTTAACCTGGGCATGGACAACCGCCGCGCCATTTATATTCCCTTCGCACAGGCAGTACCCAAGGTCGCAACCATAGACCCCAACTACTGCACCATGCTGAAAACCGGCAAATGCGGCGTATGCTCCAAAGTATGCACCGCAGGAGCTATCGACTACAACGCCAAGGACGAGTATATCGAGGAAAGGTACGGCGCCATCGTCGCGGCTACCGGCTTCAACCCCATATCCATGGAGAAGTTCGACGAGTTTGCATATTCTCAGTCCAAGGATGTTATAACCTCCCTGGAGCTTGAGCGGCTTATGAACGCGGCAGGCCCCACGGGCGGCACGCTGCTCCGTCCCTCCGACGGCGAGCATCCCCATACTATCGTATTCGTACAGTGCGTAGGCTCCCGCTGCGCCGCCTGCGAGCAGAAGGGCAAGGAATACTGCTCCAAAATATGCTGTATGTATACGGCAAAGCATGCCATGCTTATCCGCGATAAGTACCCGGATACAGATGTGTATGTATTCTATATCGACGTGCGTACCCCCGGCAAGAACTTCGACGAGTTCTACCGACGTGCCGTTGAGGAATACGGTGTGCACTACATAAAGGGCATGGTAGGAAAGGTTTCCCCCGAGGGAGGAAAGTTGAAAGTACAGGCGTCAGACCTTATATACGGCAAACAGCTTCACATAGACGCAGACCTTGTGGTGCTTGCGGCGGCAATAGAGCCGGATAAATCCGCAAGAGGACTTGCAACCATGCTTACCGCAAGCATGGACACCAACGATTTCTTCACTGAAGCGCATCCCAAACTCCGTCCCGTGGAAAGCCCCACGGCAGGCGTGTTCCTGTCCGGTACCTGCCAGGGACCCAAGGATATTCCGGAGACCGTGGCACAGGCGGGCGCCGCCGCATCCAAGGTTATCGGACTTCTTGCAAAGGATAAGCTTCTGGGTAACCCCTGCGTGGCACATTCCGACGAAATGATGTGCAACGGCTGCTCCACCTGCGAAAAGGTATGCCCCTACGGAGCCATCACCTATCAGGATAAGGAATTCAGAATGCCCGACAGAACAACAAAAGTACGCCGCATAGCCGTCGTAAACGAGGCTGTGTGCCAGGGCTGCGGCGCCTGCACGGTGGCTTGTATGTCGGGAGCTATGGATCTTCGCGGCTTCTCAAGCAAACAGATCATGGCGGAGGTAGACGCAATATGCAAGTAAATGAATACAAACCGCTTATAGTAGCCTTTTGCTGCAACTGGTGCTCCTACGCGGGCGCCGATCTGGCGGGAAATAACAGACTTAATTATCCCGCGGATGTAAAGATAATCCGCGTGCCCTGCTCCTGCAGAGTAAATCCCATGTTCATCCTCCGCGCATTTCAGCGCGGCGCTGACGGAGTGATAATCTGCGGCTGTCACCCGGGCGACTGCCATTATACCTCGGGCAACTATTACACCCGCCGCCGTATGGCGCTGCTATTCTCCATGCTTGACTATCTGGGCATTGAGCGCGAGCGCACCAGAGTCGAGTGGGTCAGCGCCGCAGAGGGCGCAAAGTTTGCCGCTACCATGAAGGATTTCGCCGAAAAGGTTGCTTCCCTCGGCGAGAATAAGAGATTGGAGGATTTGCGATGCAAGAAATAAAGCGCGAAGTTCTCGTAAATAAAGCTAAAGAGCTGCTTTCCGACGGCACCGTTGACAGAGTGCTGGGCTGGAAGCGCGGCGAATTCGACTACGATGTGACCCCCGGCGTGTTCCGCAGCGCGGAGGAGCTGGACGGCGGCTTCGTATGGGGCGACTTCTGCGGAGCGAATTTCTCAAAATATCTCGTAAAAGAGACGGCTAAAGGAGAGGGCAGGGTGCTTGTATTCCTGAAGCCCTGCGACACATACAGCTTCAATCAGCTTCTGACGGAGCACCGGTTTGACCGTGAAAAGGTGTACGCGCTGGGCGTTCCCTGCAGCGGTATGCTTGACATCTCCCGCATAAAAGATAGCGCGGAGGGCATAGTGTCCGTCTGTGAAGAGAACGGCAAGGTAACGGCGGAGACCCTCTACGACGGCAAAAAGACTTTTGACAGAGAAGCGCTTCTGCCTGACAGATGCTCAAACTGCAAGTCCAAAAAGCATGTTGCCTACGACGAGCTTCTGGGCAGCGAGGGCGAGGTGCTTGACTCAGGCCGCTTCGATGAAGTGGAAAAGCTTGAAAAAATGACTGCCGACGAGCGCTTTGCTTTCTGGCAGGGCGAGCTGTCCCGCTGCATCCGCTGTAACGCCTGCCGCGATGTGTGCCCCGCTTGCACCTGCGAAAAATGCGTGTTTGATAACCCCAATTCCGGAGTTGAAAACAAAGCGGCGGCAGATTCCTTTGAAGAAAAAATGTTCCACATTATCCGCGCTTTCCATGTAGCCGGACGGTGTACGGACTGCGGCGAATGCTCAAGAGTTTGCCCACAGCATATCCCCCTGCACCTGTTGAACCGTAAATTCATAAAGGATATTGATGAGTTCTACGGCGAGTATCAGGCAGGCGCCGAGGTAGGCAGCCGCGCTCCCGTGGTAAACTATACCACCGACGATATTGAGCCGTCTCAGGCTGTTGAAAGAGGTGAGCAGAATGCGTAAAATATCCCTTGACAGGCTTGATGCTCTCTTCGCGGCAATATCTAAAGCGTACACTCTTTACATACCCACCGATACAAAGGCGGGAGCAAAATTTGAAAAGTGGGACGGCGAAGAAAGACCGTCCGACGCTCTGAACACCGTAAGAAGCCCTAAGGACTTCTTCTTCCCCCAGACGGAAAACCTTATGGATTTCAAGGTCGAGGGCAAAAATATCGAGGTTATCGACACGAGAAGCGAATGCGAGGATTTCGCCGTGTTCGGCGTCCGTGCCTGCGATGTGAAAAGCTTCGATATTCTTGACAGAGTGTTCCTTTCCGACCCCGTTGACTCCTACTATAAGAACCGCCGCGAGCACGGCGTAATTATCTCTCTTGCCTGCACAAAGCCTGCGGAGACCTGCTTCTGCCATACCTTCGGCATAGACGCCGCAAGTCCCGAGGGCGATGTGGTCTGCCATAAGACAGAGGACGCTCTGTATATGGTGGCGCGCAGCGAAAAGGGAGAAAAGCTTATGAGCGCTGTTTCGGATATTACCGAGGACGCCGACAGCGCCGCCGTCGACGCGCAGAAGGAGCTTATTAAAGAGAGACTTGCAAAGCTTCCTCTGGCAGAACTTTCCGCAGACGCTTTCGGCGACGGAAAGACATCGGAATTCTTCAACGCGCCCGAGTGGAGCGAGCTGTCCGAGGCGTGTCTCGGCTGCGGCACCTGTACCTTTGTGTGCCCCACCTGCCAGTGCTACGACATCAAGGACTTCAATACGGGTCACGGCGTAAAGCGTTTCCGCTGCTGGGATTCCTGCATGTATTCCGACTTTACGAAAATGTCCGCGGGACAGCCCAGACTTACTCAGCTTGAAAGATTCCGCCAGCGCTTTATGCACAAGCTTGTATACTACCCCACCAACAATGACGGACTGTTTTCCTGCGTGGGCTGCGGACGCTGCGTGGCAAAGTGCCCCATACATATGAATATAGTCAAGGTTATGAAAAAGTTAGGAGGCAGCAAAAATGGTTGACGAAAGGGACCCGCTTATACCCAAGGTAGGCGTAGTTACCGACATACGCATCGACACTCCAGATGTAAAAACCTTCCGCGTAGTCACTCCCGACGGCAAAAAGGCGTTTGAGCACAGACCCGGTCAGTGCGCCATGCTTTCCATTCCCGGCGTGGGCGAGGCTATGTTTTCCATAACCTCCTCCCCTACAAACACGGAGTTTATGGAGTTTTCCATAAAGAAATGCGGCTGTGTTACCGAGTGGCTTCATTCCATGGAGGTAGGTCAGCAGATAACCATCAGAGGACCTTACGGCAGACCCTTTCCCGTTGATACGGAGTTTGCGGGGCACGATCTGCTGTTCATCGCCGGCGGTATAGGACTTGCGCCGCTGCGCTCCGTAATAAACTACTGCCGCCACTACCGCGACCGCTACGGCAAAATCGACATTGTTTACGGCTCCCGCAGTAAGCAGGATCTGGTGGATTATGACGAGATCATCAGCGAATGGAAAAATGACGACGGAATAAATGTCCACCTTACCATAGACCGCGAACAGCCCGAGTGGGACGGCCATGTAGGCTTTGTTCCCAACTACGTCAAGGAGCTGGGCTTTACCAACGATAAGATCGCAGTGCTCTGCGGCCCTCCGGTAATGATCAAGTTTACGCTTTCCGGACTTCAGGAGCTGGGCTTTGACAAAACTCAGGTGTATACCACCATGGAGCTGCGCATGAAATGCGGCATAGGCAAGTGCGGCAGATGCAATATCGGCTCAAAATATGTCTGCAAGGACGGTCCCGTGTTCCGCTTTGACGAGCTTGACGAGCTTCCGGACGAATATTGACAGGCAATCAGCATAAGGAGAACTTCATATGGAAAAGACGGTAAATATTTATCTGTTCGGCAAGCAGTACAGCGTACCGGAGGATCTGACCATAATGCGCGCCATGGAATATGCGGGCTATCAGCTTGTCCGCGGCTGCGGATGCCGTAACGGCTTCTGCGGCGCCTGCGCCACCATATACAGAATTAAGGGTGAGAGCGAGCTCAAAACCTGCCTTGCGTGCCAGACCAAGGTCGAGGAGGGTATGTATATCGCCACTCTGCCTTTCTTCCCCCTTGTAAAGCAGGTGTACGATATTGAAAAAATAAGTCCCACACAGCAGATAATGATGCAGCTTTATCCCGAGATATACGCCTGTGTCGGCTGCAACGCCTGCACAAAGAGCTGTACTCAGGGACTTAATGTAATGCAGTACATAGCGTATGCTCAGCGCGGCGAGTTTGACAAGTGCGCCGAGGAGTCCTTTGACTGCGTTATGTGCGGCGTATGCTCCTCCCGCTGCCCCGCAGGCATTTCCCATCCTCAGGTGGCAATGCTTGCACGCAGACTTAACGGCAAGTATCTTGCTCCCAAGTCCAAGCACCTTGAGGACAGGGTGAAGGAGATAAAGGACGGCACATTTACACAGCTTATCGAAGACCTTATGGGCAAGCCCATTGACGAGATAAAAGAGCTGTACAACAACAGAGACATAGAAAAGTAAGGGGGTCACGGTAATGTATTCAGAAAATTTCAGAGAATCACTTAAAGCGGTGGAAGCCGCCAGAGAAGCAAACATTGCCTATGAGCCCGCCCGTATGACGGCACAGGAAAAAGAAGACCTTCTCAGCGAATTTCATCCGGACTACAAGAAAAGCGAGTTTTCCACTCTGAAGATAGGTCCCAATAAGGGAGAGAGCGTGCCCCACGAGCTTTGCGAGGTTCTTGAGGCGCACAGCCGCATTTCCCCGAGCGATGTAGATCTTTCCGATATTAAGTACGATGTTGATGTGCTTATAATCGGCGGCGGCGGCGCAGGCGCTTCCGCGGCGATCGAGGCAGACAAGGCGGGAGCAAAGGTTATGATAGTTACCAAGCTCCGTATAGGCGACGCCAACACCATGATGGCGGAGGGCGGTATTCAGGCTGCCGACAAGCCTAACGATTCTCCCGCTATCCACTTTGTGGACGCTTTCGGCGGCGGACATTACGCAGCAAAGCGCGAGCTGCTTGCAAAACTTGTATGCGACGCCCCCGAGGCTATTCAGTGGCTGAACGATCTGGGTGTGGAATTTGACAAAGCTCCCGACGGCACCATGATCACAACTCACGGAGGCGGTACCTCCCGCAAGCGTATGCACGCCGCAAAGGACTATTCCGGCGCGGAGATTATGCGTACCCTGCGTGATGAGGTGCTCAACCGCGGTATTCCCGTAGTGGACTTCACCTCCGCAATTGAGCTTATTCTTGACGAAAGCGGCAAAGCGGCAGGCGCCGTGCTTATGAATATGGAGACCCATGAGCTTATGGTGGCTCGTGCAAAGACGGTTATAATTGCCACAGGCGGCGCAGGCCGTATGCATTATCAGGGCTTCCCCACCTCCAACCATTACGGCGCTACTGCCGACGGACTGGTGCTGGGATACCGTGTAGGCGCAAAGCTTCTGTACGCCGACACGCTTCAGTACCACCCCACGGGCGCGGCTTTCCCTCAGCAGATATTCGGCGCCCTTGTTACGGAAAAGGTGCGTTCTCTGGGGGCAAAGCTTGTCAACCGCGACGGCAAGGTGTTTATGCATCCCCTTGAGACCCGCGATGTAGCCGCAGCTTCCATAATCCGCGAGTGTACCGCCAGGGGCGAGGGAGTGGACACGGGACTGGGTCAGGCAGTATGGCTTGATACTCCCATGATAGAGGCTATCGGCGGAGAGGGCACCATTGAAGCGCGTATTCCCGCCATGATGCGTATGTTTGCCGATTTCGGCATAGACATACGCCGCGAGCCAATTCTTGTTTATCCCACCCTTCATTATCAGAACGGCGGACTTGACATCAATGTTGACGGTATGACTCCCAACGTAAAGAATCTTTTCGTTGCGGGAGAAGCCGTGGGAGGTATACACGGACGCAACCGACTTATGGGCAACTCTCTTCTTGACATTATTGTGTTCGGAAGAAATGCCGGCATAAACGCCGCCGCCCTTTCCAAGGAAACCACGGTAGGAAAGCTCACTCTTGAACATGTTGACGCTTACGAGCAGGAGATAAAGAGGGCGGGACTTAACCCGACAACCGTATCCCCGAAGCTTTTGCCGGATTATACACGCAGAAAGCAGGAATCAAAGCTATGACATATATCGGCGGAGTACTGGG
>JBJDYY010000185.1:0-10771 GCA_051867715.1 Candidatus Avispirillum sp. | reverse complement strand
GGAGGTGCTTAAGCTTTGCAAGGGGAGTCAGGTCGGAAATGGAATTGTCCGCAAGAATCAGTATTCTGAGCTCCGGCAGATAATCGCCGATAACGGACAGATCCGTCAGAGCCTGATGTCCCAGATCAAGCGCCTGAAGGTCGGTGCAGTATTTCAGCACTTCTATATCACTTGAAGTGAGCCGCTTATGGGAATAGTCGTATATAAGCACGGAAAACGCCACGGCGTCCGTTTTCAGCGACCATTTGCCCATATACAGCCGCCACACTATTTTAATGTCCTTGTACTCGTCCCGAAGTGCCGCCATATCCTCGTTGGACACGCCGCAGTTGCTCATGTCAAGATATGTAAGCCGCGGAAAAAGCTCAAGCTGACACCTGAGAGTGTCAAGATCCCACACGCGAATGCCGCTTATATCCGCAGTTTCCGCCATGGAATTCAGCACCTTGCCGCCGAGCCTTGCGTCCCAGTCAAATTCGACCCCGGGATGTGCGCGCACAAGGGCAAGCTGTTCCTCAAAGGAAAACTCGCTTCCCTGCATATTCACATATGTAAGGGAGGGCAGAAGCGACAGCTTTTCCGAAAGGCTTGAGTCGGTGCCGACGCCCGACAGATCAAGACTTGTCACATCCTCGCGCACCGTCATGCCGTACATATCGAAGGTGGCAACTATGTCAAAATCAATTCCGGGATAAGCCGTGCAAAGTGCCGCTTTCTCAGCCGCAGGCACGGTGTTTTCCCTGCCCAGAGACACTTTTTTCAAATCGGTAAAATCATCAAGGCGGCGGGAAAGCTCCTCCGTATTTTCAACCGTCACTCCGGACAGATCGACAACCTCCGCGTCCGTATTGAAACGCACGCCGTAAAGCTGCACATATGTACCGTACCTGAACTCCACCCCCGGAAAAGCGGCGCGAAATCCCGCAGAATCGTCCGCATACACGCGGTATGTGCCGAGATCGGCAAATTTCAGGCAAGGCAGTTTTTTGAGATTTATTTCAAGCTCTTCAAGGTCGTTTATTTCATCGCCCGAAAGCAAAATTTTCTCCGTGTAAACGCTGAGACGCTGTCCGTATATTTCAAAGTGCGCAGCAGAATCCCGCAAAATCAGCACCGCTCCCGCGACTGCAAGCACCGTCAAAACAGAAAAAACTATTTTTTTCGCAATACCCTTACCCATACCGTTACCCGTCAAAACCCGATTTCTTACTGATATAATTATATTGAACCTCTATATAAAATTTACCACAGGATAAGTCGAATTTCAATATATTTTGTTAAATTGCCGCTGACTTTTTGCGTAAATTACGCTTTGCACTTGACTTTTTTACGCAAGTATAGTATACTTACAGTATACTTAATATAATCGGAGTATATTTATGGGACGGGAGAACAAAAAAGAAGCCGTGGCAGAGCTTCACAGGGAGAGGATAATCAAAGCCGCCGAGACGCTTTTTACCCGGCAGGGCTTTGATAAAACTACGGTTGAACATATTTCAAAGGCGTCGGGCTACAGCCGACGCACCGTATACGCCTACTTTGAAAGCAAGGACGACATTCTGCATCACATTATCGAAAAAGGACTGATTTCCCTAAAGCAGGATATTGAAACCGCCTTACACAAAAGCAGCGCTTTTCTAGTGCGCTTCAGAGACATTTTCGCATCATTTGTCAGGTATCAGACAGAGTGCCCCTACTCTTTTGACGGTGTGGCAAAAGCAGATTCCGACAGCTTTGACTGCGGGGCGCTCTCCGACACGGCAAGGCGTATTCTTTCCCTGGGCGACAGTATAAACAGCCTGCTTTCATCCCTTATTGAGGACGGTAAAAAAGAGGGCGCAGTCCGCCGCGATGTGAATACGGGTATGACCGTGTATATCTTATGGTCATCCCTCAGCTCTCTGATTTCGCTTGCAAAAACAAAGGGAGGTCACATATGCAGGCAGTTTGCCGTAACGGAGGATGAGTTTTTGGAGTACGGTTTTCGGCAGACGGCAAATTCCGTTCTGGAGGTGAGACTCTGATATGGAGGAAGCCACATGGATAATATGCCCCGTATGCAAAAAGAAGACGAGGTACAGAATAAGAACTGATTCGGTACTTGAAAACTTTCCGCTTTACTGCCACAGATGCAGGCAGGAAACACTGATAAACGCAAAAAATTTGAAAATATCACCTGTCAGAGCCCGACGCACAGACGCAGAGCCGCTTCGTTTATGAAACGGCTCTGCGCCTTTTAGGCATTTGTATAATTTTATCCGCTTTACAGCGAAAGGAGTTTTTAATGAATAACAGACAAAGTATGACCGCGCTTATGTCCGCTTTTGTCAGAGCGTATCACGCAGAGAGAGCCGACGACCCGGTTTTTGCGGACACAAAAGCAAGAGAGCTTATGACCGAAACAGAATACGAAGCCATAAAGGGTTATATTCTCGGCGGCATTGACTGTCTCGCGCCTGAGAAAAAAGTGGCGCTCGGAAATGATGGGGAGATGCTTGACTGTCTTATAAACACCCACCTTGCCCCCACTCCCCTTGCCCGCGCAAAATACTGCGAGGACAGCCTGAAAACAGCCGTGCGCACGGGCTGCAGGCAGTATGTGATACTGGGCGCGGGATATGACACTTTTGCTTTTCGAAAGACGGAGCAAGGGGAAAAGCTTACTGTTTTTGAAATCGACCATCCCCTTACACAGCAGGATAAATCGGCAAGAATAAAGCGTGCCGGGCTGAAAATGCCGCCGAATCTGTGCTTTGTACCGATGGATTTTGAAAAGGACGATTTGGAGGAGAAGCTGACAGCGGCAGGCTTTGACAGACGGAAAAAGTCCTTTTTCTCGTTTCTCGGTGTCAGCTACTATCTGTCGGGGAAGCAGATTGACGCAATGCTTTCATCGCTGACGGCTCTGTCCTCCGACGGAAGCACTCTGCTGTTTGACTTCGCCGCTGAAAACCTGTTTTCCTCCCCCGTCCGTCGGGTACGCAGTATGCTGTCAATGGCAGAGGCGGCAGGTGAGCCTATGAAATCCTGCTTCGCTTATAATGAGCTTGAAAGGCTTTTGGAAAAGCACGGCTTTCTCATTTATGAGCTTCTCGGTGAGAGAGATATACAAGAGCGCTTTTTTGCGCACCGCAAAGACGGGCTGAAGGCTTTTGAACACATAAATTTTGCGCTGACCGTATTCAAAAAACAGGTTTTAGGCGCCGCCGCGCCCGCTTGCAAAAAGATTTAAGCGCGGCGGTACTGCCGCAAAAAGCGTAAAAACCTCCGGTTGTCCCGGAGGTCTTTATTTTTTATGCTGCCGCCCGGCAGCAGGTCTCATTTACCCCTCGCACAGCTCTTTTGCCAGAGCGTCAAGCTGAGAGCGGCTTTCCTCATTCAGAGCGGAGCGGATATGCACCGTTGTGTCCGTGTATTTTATGTCCTTGCTGCCATCAAGCATCTTCATCATGACCTTTGCGGCAGTGGGCGCCCATGAGCCGTTCTCTATAAGACCCACGGTGCGGTTTTTATATCCTCTTTCAGTCAGATGATTTATAAACTCACGCATAAAGGGGAAAATTTCGGCGTTGTAGGTGGTGGTTGCAAGCACCAGCTTGCCGTAGCGGAACGCATCCTCCACGGCTTCCGCCATATCGCAGCGGGCAAGGTCGTTCACCGCTACCTTGGGGCAGCCGCCCTCGCGCAGCTTCTGCGCCAGATACTCCACAGCCTCTTTTGTGTGTCCGTATACGGAGGTATAGGCGATAACTACGCCGTCGGTCTCCACTCCGTAGGAGGACCATGTATTGTAAAGGTCAAGATAATATCCGAGATTCTCGGTAAGTACGGGGCCGTGCAAAGGAAGTATCTTCTGTATATCCAGGGCGGCGGCTTTTTTCAGCACCGCCTGCACCTGCACGCCGTATTTGCCCACTATGCCGAAATAATAGCGGCGCGCCTCGCATGCCCAGTCCTCGTCGGCGTCAAGGGCGCCGAATTTGCCGAAGCCGTCGGCGGAGAACAGCACCTTGTCCTTTGCGTCATATGTCATTATGACCTCAGGCCAATGCACCATGGGCGCGGTTATAAAGGAAAGCTCCCTCTCGCCGAGGCTCAGTTTGTCGCCCTCTCCCACTACTGTCCTGCGGCTTTCAAAATCGTCGCCGAAGAAGTTTTTCATCATGGCAAAGGCTTTTGCACTTGATACGACTGCGGCGTCGGGATATTCTGCCGTAAATTTCGTAATGCCGGAGCTGTGATCGGGCTCCATATGCTGCACCACAAGATAGTCCGGGGTTCGCCCGTCAAGCGCTTCTTTTATATTTTCAAGCCACTTGTCTGCGAAGCGGGCATCCACGGAGTCCATAATCGCAATTTTTTCGTCTATTACGGCGTAGGAATTGTACGCCATTCCGTTTTCCACCACATACTGACCCTCAAACAGGTCAATTTCGTGATCGTTTACACCCACATAACGGATGCTGTCAGTAATTCCGGTCATTTTTGAAAGTCCTTTCTTTTGGCGGTTTCTTATATTTTTCGGGCGGCGGACTAAAAGCATCTTTCCAGCCTGTGATTTCTGCAATCGTCCACCTTGCCGCAATGATAGCAAAGCTCGTTCTGACATTTTCCGGTCTTAAAAAACTCGGCGATGTTATTAAGAGTGACCTCCGCAATGCTTGCCAGCGCCTCCCCCGTCAGGAACGCCTGATGGGAGGTGACAAGTACATTCGGCATTGATATGAGCCGCGCCAGAGTGTCGTCATCGATTATATGCCCCGAGCGGTCCTCAAAGAAAATGTCGCTTTCCTCCTCGTACACATCCATGCAGGCGGCGCCGATATGCCTGTCCTTTATGCCCTCAAGCAAAGCCTTTGAGTCAATAAGCGCGCCGCGGGAGGTGTTGACTATAACCGCTCCCTTTTTCATTTTCGAAACGGCGTCGGAGTCTATCATATGGTAGGTCTCCTCCGTCAGGGGGCAGTGGAGGGATATAATATCGCTTTGCGAGAACAGTTCATCAAGGCTCACATAATCTATACCCGCCCCCTCCGCGGGGTATTTGTCATAGGCAATGACCTTCATACCGAAGCCGCGGCAGATGTCAATAAACACTCTGCCGATTTTTCCCGTACCCACGACGCCTACCGTTCTTGAATGAAGCTCAAAGCCCGTCAGCCCCTGAAGGCTGAAATTGTAGTCTCTTGTGCGGTTGTACGCCTTGTGGATGCGCCTGACAGATGCAAGCAGCATTGCCATGGCATGCTCCGCCACGGCGTAGGGCGAATAGGCGGGGACGCGCACCACATGAATTTTGCCGTATGCCCGCTTCACATCCACATTGTTGTAGCCGGAGCAGCGAAGCGCAATAAGCTTTACGCCCAGAGAGTGCAGAGCGTCAACGGTATCCGCACCCACATCGTCGTTGACGAAAACGCAAACCGCGTCGCAACCCGAGGCAAGGCTTGCCGTATCGGGGGACAGCCTGGTTTCGTAGTATTTGATGTCCATGTCTTTGCGCGCGCCGGACACCTCAAACGACTCTTTGTCATATGTCTTTGCGTCAAAAAATGCAACCTTCATATTTGTATTTTCCTTTTTCTTTTCGCTTATAGCCTTGCTTTCGGCTTTTTGCTTTCAGCTTTCGGCTTTTTGCTTTACTTGCGGCAATGCTTTGGGACTGCGGGCGCAAATCTGCGGGCGCATATCCGCGGCACATACCGTGTGGATAGTATTCCCGTCCCGCCGCGCTTTAAGCGGTTTTTAGAAAAAGAAAGGTGCATCCTGTAACAAATAACAGTATATCATCTCCCCACACTCTTGTCAACAGCGAGGGGAGATATGGGAAAATATAAAAAGCACGCCGAGGCGTGCTTTTTACTTTTGGCGAAAATATGTCCGCCGCGCTCTTTCATCACTTTTCTCCGCCGGGGAGAGACGGGCGGCGCAGCTTACCGTTATTGTAAAAGAACATAAACACTCCCGCTCCGCATATAAGCACATATCCTATGATGCTGTAAATATCCGGCAGGTCTCCGAACACAAAAAATCCGAGAACAGCCGCGAAAATCACCTGAGTGTAGTCGTATACCGATATTTCCTTTGCGGGAGCGCAGATATACGCCTTTGTTATGCCGAGCTGACCTATGCAGGCAAAGGTGCCTGCAAGTACAAGATACAAAAGCTGCAGCGCGCTCATATGCTTATAGCCTGCAATCATAAACGGCAGGCACACAAGGCAGGAAAAGGCGGAAAACCAGAATACAATGCGCCTGCTGTTCTCGCCAAGCGCCCCTAATTTTCGCACAAACGTATACGCCATACCGGCGCCCAGCCCGCCCACGGCGCCCGCAACCGACGCAAGAAGTGCCGGATTTTCAAATCCCGGCTTTATAATGAGCACGCTGCCGCCGAAAGCCGCCGCTACGCTGAGAAGCTGCACAATACTCGGCTTTTCCTTCAGAAGCAGCGCCGAAAACAGAATGGAGAAAAAAGGCGACAGCTTGTTAAGCATATTAGCATCGGACAGATTAAGCTGACCCAGGGCATAGAAATTGCACAGCAGCCCCACGGTGCCGCATATGCTTCTGCCGAGCAGAGACGGTATGCTTCCTTTCTCAGGTATAAAGCCGTCGCGGTTTTTGATTATAAGCGCCGTAATAAATATAAGCGCTATGAAATTACGGAAAAACGCTTTCTGCATTGCCGGAATATCCCCCGCAAGCTTTACGAAAAGCGACATTCCCGAAAAGCCGAATGCCGCGATTATAACATACAGTATTCCCTTTGTTTTCCGTGATATTTTCGGCATTGCCCCTGCCTCGTCCGCATTATATGCTGTTTTTCGGTCGCAAAAGCGCCCACTGCAATTACAACACAGTATTATACTGCCGCCGACCCCGATTGTCAATCTCGGCTTCCGATCTGCCGCACATTTTGCTTTGGGGTATGGAGCGCTGCTTTTCAACAGTCGAAAAAGCTTACGCCTGCTGCATCAATGCTTTTGTTTTCTCCGGCGAAATCTTCCGGTTTTTGCAGCACATAATCGGCAAAATTGCAAAAAGTCGAAAAAATTCGAAAAAAGTATTGCCATATTGAAAAACCTCTGCTATAATATATTCATAATTTTTTAAAAAACAGAATATCTACATGATCCTTGCAGGATGACTGTAAGGGGATAGAACTTTGGAGAATCCCATTAAATTGGGTGCCGAAGGGGCAAGCAGAAAGCGAAACTCTCAGGCAAAAGGACAAAGAGAATTTTTTTGAATCTTTTGATTTTTGCAGACCGCTCGCTTTTTGCGAGCGGTCTGTTTGCATTGAAAGGGGTTTTGAAAATTTGACGCATTTTTGGAACAGGTAGCCAAGATAAACGACGCGGTTAACACCTGGATCTGGACGGACTTCGGTCTGTATCTGCTGCTGGCCGCCGGTGTTATCATGACCGTTGTAACCGGCGTATTTCAGATCACGCATCTGAAGCATTGGTGGAAGAATACCATAGTGACGGTATTCAAAAAGAATAATACCTCCACAAAAAAGACCGACAGAAAATCAATTTCTCAGTTTCAGGCGCTCTGCACCGCATTGGCCGCTACGGTCGGTACAGGCAATATCGCCGGTGTAGCTGCGGCTATTTGCATCGGCGGTCCCGGCGCGGTACTTTGGATGTGGATTGCCGCTTTTCTCGGCATGATGACCAATTTTTCCGAAAATGTGCTGGGCATCTACTTCCGCCGCAAGAATAAAAACGGCGAATGGTCCGGCGGAGCCATGTATTACTTAAAAGACGGTGTCGGTAAAATGAAGGGCATGAAGTGGCCGGCTACTATTCTGGCTGCGCTTTTTGCCGTCTTTGCCATTCTGGCCTCCTTCGGCATCGGAAATATGGGTCAGATCAACAAGATAACCCTGAATATGGAATCCGCTTTCTTTTCCAATGTGGAATGGAAACTGGGCGGCATCAACATGATCAATTTGATTATCGGTCTGGTGCTGCTGGTTCTCGGCGCCCTGATTATCATCGGCGGTCTGCAGAGAATCGCAGCCGTTGCAGAGCGTGTGGTTCCTTTCATGTCAGTGGCTTATATTGTGCTCGGCCTCATCATTGTAGGCGTTAATTACGATCTTATTCTTCCCGCATTCAAATCGATCTTTACCCATGCCTTCGGCGTGAAGGCGCTGGCAGGCGGCTTTACCGGAGCAGCTCTGAAACTGGTTATTGTGCAGGGCTGCAAGCGCGGCGTCTTTTCCAACGAGGCAGGTCTCGGTTCCTCTGTTATGGTACACTCTTCCTCCAATGTGAAGGAGCCTGTCAAGCAGGGAATGTGGGGCATATTCGAAGTGTTCTTTGATACCATGATTGTTTGCACCATGACAGCCTTGGTTGCACTTACCTCCGGAATGATCAATCTGGATACCGGCGTGGTAAACGATGGTGTCAGCGACGCTACGCTTATCAGCAAAGCCTTCGGCGGTGTTTTCGGACAGGTGGGCGAATGGTTTGTTGCCATTGCCATGCTGCTCTTTGCTTTCACCACCGTGCTGGGCTGGTCTCAGTACGGCTCAAAAGCGGTAGAATATCTCTTCGGCACAAAGGGCGTGAAGGTATACAAAGTCATCTTTGTTCTGATGATTGTATCCGGTGCGCTGATGACCTCCTCCCTGGCATGGGATATTTCGGATACCTTCAACGGACTGATGATGATTCCCAACCTTATTGCCGTTGTGCTGCTCAGTCCCCTGGTGTTCAGAATCACCCGCAACTATATCAACAGAAAGATCAAGGGCAAGGATGTTAAACCCATGTATTCCCATGATCCCGAAATCCAGGCCGCGGCAGAGGCCAGCGAAAGTGACGATATTATCGAATAATCCGGAAGTCCGTTATATAAGCGTCCCCGCTTTCGGGCTTTACTGAAACGGATAAAAAAAGGCATTATATAACCGGAAGGTGTAAAACCTTCCGGTTGTTTTTTTTGTCGGTGTAATTGTTTTACGGATTGTACTGTGATTTTTGTAATCGGTATGCCGTTTTGTCTGAGAAGGGTGAAATAATTGAGCACCGCTGTTGCGTGGGTATAGCAAAACACTCGCCGAACCCGGCTGCTCCGTCAAATTCGCGTGTCTCTTTGCTGTGATATTGCTTTGCCAAACCCGGGAAGGGGAGCCAAAAAAGCGGGGACGCTATTGCGGTGGCGTTAGCTAAACTTTTTTCGAACCAGCGACATCAGTCGCGCCTGCGGCGCTCCGTCAAATTCGCTTCGCTCATTTGCTGTGATACCACTTTGCCAAACCCGGGAAGGGGAGCCAAAAAGAAAGCCACCCTATTGGGTGGCTTTCTTTTTGGGACATTTGAACTTAATAGCACGAATGAATGTGCCTGAAAACCGAAGGTTTCTTTTGTTTTACTATAATTCTTTCATAAACATCAACAAATTAGAAGTATCAAAAAACTCAAATGGTTCGGTTTTGATTTTTTTGAACCCTAAGGAAAGTTGAGTTCGTATTGAAGGCTCATTATTAGGGTCAACCGTGCACAATAAAGTTTTTGCGCCTATATCAGATAGATGATTACATCCGGCAATTATCATATCCTTTGCTTTTCCACATCTTCGGTATTCAGGTGCAACCCATAAATCAGTATAAAACCACTGAGTAAAATCTTTGCTGTTTTGTATAAAATTGGCACACCCGATAACATCATTATTATCGTAACGTAAGATCACACAAAAATAACCTGTATAACTTTGTGCCCTTTGTATTATGTTTTTTAATCCTCTAAAAACCTTGTCAGCTATATGTCCATGTTTTTTTGCAATGGATCTCAATATTTCATCCTTTGGCTCCCGTAAAATCTCAACACTTGTAGTTTTTGAATTGCCATGTTGCATGTTCATAGTTTATTCCTCCTAAAAATAAATGCTCCTGATAAAACCAAGAGCATTTACATCCAAGAAGTAACTATCTATATAACGGCGGACAAAACGAGACTTGATTTTATCAATATAAACTTTTTTGTCCACCTCACTTTCGTTTCAGTTTATCTATATTTTACCACTAAACAAATTGAAAGTCAAGATATTACACTCATTATTCTTTAGTAATTTTCTTTTCAATAGTAATACAAGAGGATGTTAACATTCGTTGGATTCTGCCACAAAGATTTCTGTGCTTTTTGAAAATTTCTTCATCAATAACACCATTTGAATATAAAAGTTTTAACCAACTTTCTGTTTCAACGCATTCCTTACGGGCAATTTTGAATTTAGACAACATATCAGGCAAACTTTGAGGATATTGAGCCTCGGTAATGTTTGCAAATACGCTTGAAGAAGATTTGCGAATTTGAAAGATTGTGTTTGAATTGTCTTTGCGTTCTAATGATTTGCACAAAGTTTCAATGTTAACCGCCAGCTGTTCGGCATATTTAAGCAAAGGATTATCTTTCATACCCACACCTCGTATACAGTATACCGGAAAATCGCTTCTAAATCAAGGCGTAAGCCTTGTATGTAATCCGCAACTTGTTGCGGTATATAATCATTTTCGCAAGAAAATGAATGTAATCCACCGCAGGTGGCATGTAATCAATCCGAAGGAAAGAAACATACAAGTCTTGCGACTTGATGACATACAGTTTGCTATGCAAACGGGTTACATACGCCTAACGGCGATTACATACCAATCCTTCGGATTGGATAAAAATAAAGCCCTTCCGAAGAAGAGCTTTATTTTTTGGCTCCCCCTGCTGGGCTCGAACCAGCGACATCATGATTAACAGTCATGC
>JBJDYY010000184.1:0-10883 GCA_051867715.1 Candidatus Avispirillum sp. | reverse complement strand
AGCCGGTCGGGGTGGCTCGGAGGGGCTGCTGCCGGGTCAGCAGTCCCTTCGAATATTCCTCTCTTCACTTCTGTAAGCAAACAATCAAATCTGAATTCCGTCCAATAGATAATACCCCCTCGCCGCAAAAGCATTTAATCCCCGCATCCCCTGTTGACTTTGCGCCGTAGCGGTGTTATAATCATTTCAGAAAAAGAAATTTCGACGGGCATTTGCCCGAATTGACCAAAAGCGACGGAGGACGGCATGGCAAAACTGTATTTCAAATACGGAGCGATGGGCTCCTCCAAAACGGCGCAGGCGCTTATCACCCGCTTCAACTACCGCGAAAAGGGCATGGAGGTATGGCTCATAAAGCCCGCCATAGACACAAGAGACGACACCGACGGCAAAACAGTCATCCGCTCCAGGGTGGGACTTGAAGCACCTGCCGACGCCATCGCCTCCGATGTGGATATAGCAAAGCTTTTCCACGACGGACACCATGACGGCTATTCCGTAATTATTGCAGACGAGGCGCAGTTTTTCACCGAAAAACAGATCGCCCAGCTTCGGGACATCGTAACTTTTGACGATATCCCCGTCCTCTGTTTCGGACTGCGCACGGACTTTCAGGCGCACCTGTTCAGCGGCTCCCGCGCCCTGTTTGAACTGGCGGACAGCATTTCGGAGATAAAATCCATATGCCGCTGCGGTTCAAAGGCCATAATCAATGCCCGCTTTGACGGCGACGGAAACCTTGTCACCGAGGGCGAGCAGATTTTTCTGGGCGGCAACGATTTCTACGAGGGCATGTGTTACAGCTGCTGGAAAAAGCTTCAGATGAACGGTGCCGAACTCTCCTATCCTGCGGACAGCTGACACGCCGGAAAAACGAAAATAATCAAAAAGGAAACGGCTTAAAATGAAAATCAAGGAGATCACGCTCAGACCCCTGGCAGTGTTCACCTTCTCGTTTTATGCGGTTTCCTGTTTTCTTTGTCACGCCGCCGGTACGGTGCGCGTTTCGGCAGGTTTTGCCTGCCTTTTGTTTTTTGTACTGTGTCTTTCTCTGAGAATTGCACCGCGTCGGGACAAAAGCCTCAGTGCTCTGCGCCGCAGACGGGCGTGGGGAGCGCTGGCGGCGCTTGCCGCAGGAGCGGCGCTGTCAGCGGCGGTATCTTACTGCACCTTTGATGTTTATATGGGCAAGATAAACCAATACGATGGACAAACCGTGTCATTTACGGGCACGGTGACCGAGACGGTATGGTCTGCACCCTACAATAGCCTATTCGTTGTGAAAACCGATTCACTTACAGGCGGACGCAACATAAAGCTTTTAGTCAGCGCGCCCGACCCTGTCTCACTCGGAGACAGCGTTGAATGTACGGCTGTTATTTCCTCTATTGATGCTGAGGACGAATCGGAATTTTCCGACGGTATTCTTCTCCTTGCCGAAGCGTCGGAAATCACACCCGCCGAAAAATCGGCCTTTGATATAGAAGTCGCCGCTTCAAAACTTAATTTGAGACTTTCTTCGGTGTTTGAGCAAAAGCTGGGAGAGCGCCGCGGAGGGCTTGCCTCTGCGCTTCTTTTGGGAAACAGAAGAGAGCTTTCTGCCGAAATACGCCGCGACTTCCGCAGACTTGGAATTTCCCATCTGCTGGCGCTGTCGGGTCTTCACCTTACTGTTATCTGCGCCGCCGTGGGCAGGCTGACAAAGCCTTTGGGCAAAAAGGCGCGTCTTGCGGCAAGCGCTGTAACGGTAGTGTTTTATATGTTTCTGACGGGTCTGTCCCCGTCGGTCACCAGAGCGGGAATAATGATGCTTATGCTCATAGCCGCTTCTCTTGCCCGACGCCGCGGGGATTCCTTTACAAATCTGGGAATTGCCGCCATGCTCATTTCGGCTGTCAATCCCTTTGCCTCCCTTGATGTGGGACTTCAGCTTTCGGTAGTTGCTGTGTTTGCAATGCTTCTTGTGTCAAGCGGAGAGTTTTTAATAATTTCCGATAAAAATGCTTCCGGCAATGTTATAGCGGCACCCCTCCGTGTCCTGCGCGGTATACTGAAGTCTGTGGGCATAACCGTCGCCGTACTGCTTATGACTCTGCCGCTTATGTGGTATTATTTCGGCTCTCTTGCCGTTCTGTCGCCCCTAACGACTCTGCTGTTTTCTCCCATTGTCAGCGTCATACTTATATCTGCTCTTATTACGGTAATTCTGAGTCCCTCGCCGATTCTGTCATATCTGCCTGCCGCTCTGTGCTCCGCAGCATGCGGCGCGGCAGAGCGCCTTTCGTCGTATCTGTCGGATCTTCCCGATATACTGCTTCCTCTCGGAGGCACGCTTTGCGCAATTCTCTGCGCCGCCGCCTGTGTGCTGTTTACGGTCTTTGCCCTGAGCCGCAAGAAGGCACGCGTAGTAAGCGGCATACTGTGCGTTGCCGTGGCCGCAGCGCTTTGTGTGTCCTCCGCCGTCGGCGTCAAAGCCGCCCCTCCCCGGGCGTCTCTGTCTCTTGCAACCTCTTCGTCCGGAGATGCGATAACTTTGGTGTCCGGCGGAAAGGCGTATGTAATAGACATAGGTAACGGCTATTCCGGCTCACTGTATCAGGCTTTGCAAACTGCCGAAAAAAGCGTGTGCGGAGAGACCGAGACCCTTGTGCTTACCCATTTTCATACGGCGCACATTTCTACCCTGTCCCGTCTGCTGGCAAGCTTTAAGGTGAGAGAGGTAGCGGTGCCGTCGGAGCTGAAAGCCGGGGAGCTTTCCTCTCTTGAAGAGACGGCAAGTGCTTTCGGCGCAAAGCTTATACGCTATGATTTCGGAGATAGCCTCGGCATGGGCGACGCTCACGTCAGCATTGCCGAGCCTCTTTACATAAAGCGCTCCGTACAGCCTGTGGTGAGAATAGATATAAGCGCCGTGGGAGAAGACTTTGTCTATCTCGGCTCCTCTTACATGGAAGCCTGTCTGAATCCGGATATTCCCCGGGGCGCGGCGGTCTGCCTCGGCAGCCACGGCCCCAAGTATAAAAAGAAGTGGGATACATATGCTCTTCCGGATGCGAGGGTTATTGTAAGTCTCGGCTATGCGCGGGATTTTGCGCCGAAGTGCGCCGAAAAGGCGGACAGGATAATACTTGAGCCTAAAGGGTCTTGACAACACAGCCGTGCGGTGCTATATTATTCCTGTTGATTTTTGATATAATATAAAATGTAAAAAACGGAGATACCTATGCAGATTCTTTTGACGGTAGCGGTAGTTCTGCTTGCGGGACTGCTTCTGTCCAGACTGGCGAAAAAATGTCAGCTTCCCGCCGTAACGGCGTATATTCTGACCGGAATAATTTTGGGGCCTTATCTTATAGGAGCCCTTAACATACCAGGCATCGGATTTTCAAGCGCCGAGCAGCTTAAAAGCTTTAATATAATCACGCAGGCGGCAACTGGCTTCATTGCTTTTTCCATAGGCAACGAGTTCCGCCTTTCGTCTTTGAAGAAAACGGGGAAGCAGGCGACAGTTATCGGCATACTTCAGGCGCTTGCGGCTACCGCTGTTGTTGACGCGGCGCTGATCGGTCTGCATTTTGCTTTCCCCGACAAAATATCCCTTGCTTCCGCCATTACCCTGGGAGCCATTGCCGCGGCTACCGCTCCCGCCACGACTATGATGGTTGTCAATCAGTACAAAGCACGCGGTCATGTGACGGAGCTGCTGCTGCCCATTGTTGCCCTTGACGACGCTGTGGGTTTGGTGGTATTTGCCGTTTCCTTCGGAATTGCCAAATCCCTGACCAGCGGAGTCATTGATGTGCTTACTGTAATAGTGGAGCCGCTTCTGGAGGTTGCCGCTTCTCTTGCGCTGGGATTTGTGGTGGGACTTCTGTTCACCCTTGTTGAAAAAGTCTTTCATTCCCGCAGCAAGCGTATGTCCATTTCGATTGCGTTCGTACTGCTGACCGTGGCTATCTCCAGTCTGAAGATACCTATGGGCGGCATAACTCTGGGCTTTTCGCCCCTGCTTGCCTGCATGATGCTGGGCACCGTGTTCTGCAATATGTGCGAGGTGTCCGAGGAGCTTATGAGCAGGACGGATCGCTGGACGGCGCCCCTTTACATAATGTTTTTTGCCGTCAGCGGCGCCCAGCTTGATTTCAGTGTCTTTAAGGATATTGCCATTGTGGGCATAGGCGTGGTGTTTGTGGTTACCAGATGCTTAGGCAAATACTTCGGCACGCATTTTTCCGCAAAAGCGGTGCGCTGCCCCGACGCTGTTGTGAAATATCTCGGTATCACTCTTTTCCCGCAGGAGGGAGTGGCTCTGGGTATGACCGCCACCGCCCTGTCTCTGGGCGCCGACGGAACTTTTATCCGTAATATTGTGCTGTTCGCCGTGCTTATCTACGAGCTGTGCGGACCTCTCGCCACAAAGATTGCCCTGACCAAGGCAGGCGAGATCACCCCGGAGGGCAAACAAAGCGCCAGAGGCGCCGCAGATATGGCAGCCCGCAGATGATAGGGTATAACACGGGGCTCTGCTCCGCACCCCGAAAGGATATGGGTCTCCGCCCCAAACCCCGCTTAGTACCTTTTTTGAGAAAAAGGTACTAAGAACCCCAAAAAACTTTTAATAAGGCAAAGAAATCCCCCGCAGGGGAGCCGCGGGATGCGGCGTGCTAAAGCAAAAGAGACGGAAAAACTTGTTTTTCCGTCTCTTTTGCTTATAGCGTTTCGGACGGTTTCACCGTCCGCCCCTGCGGTTAATGCTCAATTTTGCCATTCTTGCCTTCTGTGGGTAGCCACAAGTCTGCTATCGACACGCTCGTTAGCGTTGCTGTATTTCTGTCGCGAAACTTGAATCTTAGGCTAACGGCGCAGGCTCTCCACACTTTGTCGAATCGTTGTGCCATTTCAACGCAACGCCTTGCAGTTGCCAACGTGTCGAGAAGAGGGGAGAGATTCTAAAGGGAGGGGAGAAGATTCATCGTCTCCCCTCCCTTTAGCCGTGCAGGGTGGCTCGGAGGGACTGCTGACGGGACAGCAGTCCCTTCGAAAAATCCTTTTTCCACCTCTGTCAGCTAACAATCAAATCTGAATTCCCAAAAAACACTATAAATCCCGCAAAACTTTCTTTCTGTGAGCAGCCACAAGTCTGCTATCGACGTAGGCTTTCTTCGGACAACCCGTCTCCCGAAATCTTCATTATTATATAGAAGCATATAAACAGACAGAATAACCAATTCGAAAACAGAGACTGTTCCCGCGGTTCACGATGATCGTTACTTCTTTCGACTCAAAGTTTGTTGAACATATTTTTCTGTTTTTCGTTATTTTTGAAAAATTCTATTGACAACGGCATAAAACTTTGCTATAATCAAATTCGCGCAAAACGCTGATATAGCTCAGTTGGCAGAGCACGTCATTGGTAATGACGAGGTCATGAGTTCGAATCTCATTATCAGCTCCAGAGAGCAGCCGAAAGGCTGCTCTTTTTGACTTATTCGTAAAATACCCGTAAACTTTTGGTGTATTTGCATAATTTTTTGTAAAAAACGCACGTCGGAGCAATGTTTTTGACCTGCATTTTCTGTTAATATCCGTATTTTGCACACAAGATATAGCCGCTGTTGTCAAAAGCAACGCAATCAATGGTGATATAGGCGAAAATTCATATTTTTCGCCCAAAAGCGGCGGTCACTTATCTGTAAATTACACAAAAAAATCCCAAAAAAGTATTGACAATTTGTGATATGAATGATACAATTGTGTTACCAAATTTAAATGGAGGTTTATCCAATGAAAAAAGTTTTAGCAATTGTTCTTACTCTTGCTATGCTTCTCTCCATGGTTGTGGTAGGCACATCCGCAGCGAGAGTAGTAACCGAGAATAAGACGGAGAACCATTATTGGACTTTCCCGGCAGGCCACTCCTGGCATCCGGTTAAGTTCGATAACCCTTCTACTACGGTTGAAATGGACATTAGACTTGACGATGCTACCGCTAACCTCGGTTGCTACGGCCTTTCTAATGCTCCTGCCATCGGCGCTTCCTATGTAGGTCTTAAGGATAGTTCCACATCTGTTGCTTACACCTTCGAGGTTGGCACATGGTACAGCCTTAAGTTTGTTTCCGCTGACGGCTCCACCACCATCTATGTTAACGGCGCAGAGGTTGGAACTGTTGCGGCAGAGATCACTTACTACGACAGCAACCAGTTCTACTGGGCACCCGTTCTCGTTTCCATGGATAATGTAAAAGTCGGCGGTCAGGTATTTGATTTTGAAGGCGACTACTCCGCATGGAACACCGAGTCCGGCCAGGGTCAGCTCGTTCTCGAAGAGATCGTTACATACGCTAACGAGAACGTATTCTCCTATCCCACAGGTAGCAAGTTCTGGCGCTTTAATGACGACACTGGTGCATACATTTACACCACTCTCGTTTCTGACGCTTCTGCTGGCTATCAGCTTATGTTTAACTTCAGACTTAACGGCGACGACAGTGAGTTCCGCAGCTACTTCGGAACCGATCCTGTTATCGGTACCTCTAAGATCGGTGTGGGCTCCTCCACTCAGGCTTGCTCCCTTGAGACCGGCGTGTGGTACAAGGCTCTGTTTAACAGCATTGCAGGCGCAGGCACCGGTATCGTTGTATGGGACGCGTCCAACAATATAGTTGTTCAGACTGCTTCTTCTAACAACCTGGGTGCATCCTGGTGCGGCGGCGCGATCAGACTTGATATTGATGATCTCATAGTAATCAGTGCAGACGGATCCACTGTTATCAGCTCTGAGACCTTTGATGACGGCGTGTTTGACAACAAGGGCGACTCCAACGGCGCTGCAGCTCAGGATACTGCAGAGGCAAGAATTGACCTCGGTGAGTACTACTGGAACTTCCAGGCAGGTAACTCCTGGCATCCTGTTAAGTTCACCAACCCCTCCAGCACCGTTGAAATGGACATCAAACTTGATGACGCATCCTCTAACCTCGGTTGCTACGGACTTTCTAACGCTCCTTCCTTCACGACTACTTCCGTAGGCGTAACTTCCAAGACAATAGCTTACAACTTTGATGTTGATACTTGGTATCATGTTAAGTTCGTTTCCGCTGACGGTTCTACTGCTATATATGTTGACGGCGCGCTTGCAGGAACTGTTGATGCAGAGATGACCTACTATGACGGCAACCAGTTCTACTGGGCACCCGTTCTCGTTTCTATGGATAATGTCTCCGTCGGCGGTCAGGTATTTGACTTTGAAGGCGACAACTCCGCATGGAATACCGAGTCCGGTCAGGGTCAGCTTCTCAAGTATGAGATCAAGGTTGACTCCATCTTTGATCACTTCGAGACCACTGAGCCCGGCGGCGAAGCTTACCTTATCGAGAATACTCCCGTATACGGCAAGTCCATAAACAAATACCTCGAGATGGAAGGTCTCAACCCCAACGGCAACAACTTCATTATGAACTTTGATCTTGCGCTTATTCCTATTAACGATCACAGTGATGGAGCTTGCTTCGAGATCTGGACTAACAAGTCCTCTTCCGGCACTGAGATTCTCCGTTGGAAGGTCGGTACCTCTTTCTACGGCACCGAGACCGGTTCTACCAAGGACTACACCGCCTTTGAGTGGGGCGATACTACCAAGGATAACTTCCATAACATCACCTATGTTATGAAGGCTGACTATGATATAGCTCAGATCTACATTGATAAAGAGCTCGTTTACGAAGGCAGACCTTATCACAACAACTGGGGCGAGGTTCTCGCAATGCTCTGGAATGCTAACGCTATTATCGATAATATCCAGATGATGGATCTCAGCTACAACAGCCTGAATCCTTCTCTCAGCGGCGGTCGCACCATCAATCTTGATGCAGAAGACTTCTGCGCAACCAACGGTCACATCAACGGCTTCCTTACCAGAGATGTTGAACCTACCTGCTACAGCCTCGGTAACGACCGCATCGACTGTGCTGTATGCGGCGAAGTTGTATCCAACAGCGATGTTGCAATGGTAGCTCACAACTGGGCTGATTACGACATCAACCGCAAGACCGAAGACGGACTTGTATACACCTACTGTAAGAATGACGGCTGCACCGAGAAGAGATACACCGCTCTTCCCGCAGCAGATACTTACACCGGCACTCTGTACGAGTACTACGATATGAGCGATGATATGGTTCTCGTAGTTGACAACAACTGGTCTGCTTCCACCTGGACTCAGGAAGACGGAGTTGTCAAGTTCGGTACTTCTACCAACAACTATAACATCTTTGATCCGGTTAACAATATACCTGCTAACAACTGGTCTTGGAACCTCGACATCATCTACAGAGGAACTTTCGACACCAGCGACGCTGCTAACTACGGTCATGTAATGTACTTCTGGCAGGGCGGTGACAACGGTATCACCAACCAGCTCGGTTACAATGCTGACCATCACAAGCTCTTCCTGGTAAACAACAACGGTAACCCCAAGGCTGACAATCCGTTCCCGACTTCCGGTTATGCGGCAAAGACCGTTGACTTTACAATGGTTGAAGGTGAAGCTTACAACATCGCTATCACCGTTGCTTACAACACTGACGGTTATCCCGATGATGAGACTCAGATGGACAACTGGTTCGCAACTCTGTGCCTGTATGTAAACGGCGAAAAGATGATCGAGTTCGATACTGAGGACGATGCATTCTGGTACGTTCCCGGAGCAGCTGATGCTACAAACCTCAGCTATGCAATTCTGAGAGACTTCGGCGTAAGCTTTGATGTAGATGCAATGGCATTCGGTTCTTCCGACTTTGCTTACACCAACAGAGTTTACAACGGCGACGTTGACGGCGACTACGCTATCACCGCTGCTGACGCACTCCTTATGAGAAAGTACCTTGCTCGTGTTATCGACATCGACGCTCTCGTTCAGTCCAGAGCAGATGCTAACAACGACGGTGCTATCAACGCTAAGGACCAGCTCGTAATCAGAAGAGCAATCGCTGCATAAGTAATTGCACTAACTGAAACATTAACGCCCCCGCTAACGCGGGGGCGTTTTTGAATGCTTTCAAATAATCGACGGCGAAGCAATCGAAGCAATCTCCTGAATTGAAAAAGCTCTCATTATGAGAGCTTTTCTAATAGTATCTCGTTTATTCAACTGCGTTTTCATACTCACTGCTGCCTAAAAAATCTGCAACAACTCTGTTGAATGCTTCATAATTTTTTGAAGCAATAAAATGATCTCCGGGCAGGATACACAGCTTGGAATCAGGTATGGACCGCTGAATCAGACGGGTGTGGGAATCTCTTATCATATCATGATCCCCCGCCATAACAAGTGTCGGTGCCAAAATTGCCGCAAGCTCGCCGGGCTCTATTTTCGGCTCCTTGACCATCAGTCTCAAAAGCAGTGCGCGCCGTGCAGCTCTGCGCGAAAAGATTGACAGAAATCTCATTACACCAAAAGCAATTGCTATGGGTATAAGATAATAGGGCTGCATTCCGGAGGGAAAAATATTAGCTCCCACAAGTATGAGGCGCCGTACCTTGCTGCCGTAACGAAGAGCAAATTCCAGAGCAATGTTGCCCCCGTCGGAAAAGCCGAGAATGTCTGCGGACTTAATGCCGTTGTCCTCCATAAAGCAGTTCAGATCGTCCGCAAACTGGCTGATAGTAAAAGGAGCTTTTCCCCTGGGACTTTTTCCGTGACCGCGTGTGTCAATTGCGATTACATGAAATCTGCGAGCGAAAAAGTCTATCTGATGTGAAAAATACTCGGAGCTGTCTCCGTTTCCGTGCAGCAGGATCAAAACCTCCCCGCTGCCGCGATGGACGGAATGAAGCTTTATATCCATACTTTGAGTTGCCTCCTTAATTACTCGTTGCCGCACCTGCAGAAAAAATCGGAATAATTCCTGCAAATATTATAACAATTTGTCCGAAATATGTCAATAGACGGATAAACCGAGGGAATATGGGGCATATATGATTACAGAAAATAAACACCGGCGGAAGGAATAAAAAAGTGGTAAAGGAATTTCTGACAACGGTGCTGTGCACCGTCCTTTCAATACTTACAATGTTTGCGATTACAAAAATAATCGGCTACCGTCAGATGTCGGAAATGACAATGTTTGACTATGTAAACGGCATAACCATAGGCTCCATCGGTGCCGAGCTTGCCACATCTAACGAAAAGGATTTTATCGTCCCGCTCACGGCGACAGTCATATTCGGTATAGTAACGGTGCTGTTAGCGGTAGTCACAAGCAAATCCCGCCGCCTGCGCTCCGCGGTCAACGGCGTGCCCCTTGTGCTGCTAAAAGGAAGTCATATGTACAGGGAAAATTTCAAAGCGGCGCATATGGATGTGGATGAATTTCTTATGCAATGCAGAAATCAGGGCTATTTTGAACTGTCTCAGATAGAGTGCGCTATTCTTGAAACTAACGGCTCACTCAGTATTCTGCCGAGGTCTGCAAACCGCCCCTTAACGCCGCAGGATATGAATATGTCAATAAGTAACGCCGCCGTAGGCAGCTCCGTAATAATTGACGGCAGAGTTGAAAGCGCAGCGTTGAAAAAAGCAGGGCTTGAAGAAAAATGGCTGAAGAAAAGCCTTGCAAAGCTTGGATTTTCTTCGGAAAAGGATGTCTTTTATGCTTATGTAAGCGACGGAGAACTGTATGCATATAATGATAAATCGGATAAATAGGAAGAAAAGAAATAACGGTTTCTTACTAAATTCATAGATGATGGAAGAATTTTAGAGAGTGCAAGGCGCATGTTTTTGATATAGAATTCAGACTTGATTATTAGTTAATAGAAATGGAGAAAGGATTTTTCGAAGGGACTGCTGTCCCGTCAGCAGCCCCTCCGAGCCATCCCGCA
>JBJDYY010000183.1:0-11074 GCA_051867715.1 Candidatus Avispirillum sp. | reverse complement strand
GACTTGCAAAAATACCCGGTGCGGGACATTATTCCTGGCTTGATTCTCCCGCCGTCTTTGACGCCGTAATACGGTCATATCTCAAAATATAAGGATATTCTTATGGAGACTGTTTTATTTGCAATTTTTTCCGCTGTCTACGCCCTTTGCGCCGCCCTTGCCTTTATCAGAGGGGCGCATATGTTTCAGCTAAACTCCTACGGCGCCGCAACACATCTAAAATGGACTGCGCACAATATTTCTTCGGCAGTTCCCAATATACTTTCGCTTATCCTTGCGGCAGTATGCTTTGCCGCCGACGCCGCCTTGGATTTTGAGGGTGCGGCATCAACCGTACTGCATATAATAGTTATATGTGCCACGGTAATTTTCGCACTTGCAAACCTTGAAAAGAAAAATCAGAAAACGCCGCTGGTGTTCACCGCCCGCATTAAGCGGCTGGCAGTAACCTACACCCTTTTGTATATTGCCGCCGGAGTCTGCGCATGGCTTCTGAAAGATGCGGGCGCGGGATATGCGATTATGCTGCTCTCCTTTGCCCTGCAGCCCTTTGCAATTCTTGCGGCAAACCTTATAAATGCCCCAATTGAAGCGGCTGTACGACGCTATTATCTGAGAGACGCCCTGCGCATACTGCGCTCATGCCCCTCGCTTCGGGTAATAGGCATTACAGGCAGCTACGGCAAGACCTCCATGAAGTATTTCCTCTGCGAAATTCTCAAGCAGAAATACAATGTGCTTATGACTCCCGGCAACTACAACACCCCTATGGGAGTGGTAAAAACCGTGCGCTCGTCTCTGCGCGGCTATCACGAAATATTCCTTTGCGAAATGGGCGCAAAGCGCGTGGGAGAGATTAAAGAGCTTTGCGACATTGCCGCCCCCTCCTACGGAATAGTCACTTCAGTCGGTCCGCAGCATCTGGAGTCCTTCAAGAGTCTTGACAATATAATCCGCACAAAGCTTGAACTTGCAAACAATCTGCAGCCCGGCGGAAAAGCATTTATAAATCTTGACAACGAATATCTGCGGGAAAACCTGCCTGAGGGCGCCGTCACCTACGGCACTTCCGACGACGCAGATTACAGTGCTAAAGTCATTTCCGTATCAAGCTCCGGTACTGAGTTTTCCGTGCGCTGTCCCGACGGCTCGGAGCACTCTTTTTCCACCGTGCTGGTGGGCGCCCATAATGTGACAAATCTTTGCGGCGCCGTTGCTATGGCTCATTTTCTGGGCGAGGATATGGAAGAAATAGCCGATGGCGTCAATCGTATAACCCCCGTTCCCCACAGGCTTCAGCTTATAAAGAAGCCGGGTATGACCCTTATTGACGACGCATACAACTCCAATCCCAGCGGCTGCCGCGCCGCTCTTGACACGCTCTCCTGCTTTGATGGTATGAAAATACTTGTCACCCCCGGTATGGTGGAGCTTGGCAGCGAGGAGGAGCGGCTCAACCGCGAATTCGGCAGAGAAGCGGCAGAGGTATGCGATTTTGTTATCCCCGTAGGCAAAAAGCGGGCAGCTCCCATAGTAGCGGGGCTTCGCGACGGCGGTTTTCCGGTGGATAAGATATTTGTGGCGGAAAATATAGGCGAGGCGATGCAGAAAGTATATTCCCTGCCCTCAGACGGCACAAAAACAGTCCTTCTGGAAAACGATCTGCCCGATAATTACTGATATTTAAGATATAAAGATACAAACCGACAGCGAAAGGCGTGAAAATATACTATGAAAACGAAGCTGTGTGTGCTTTTCGGCGGAAAAAGCGTAGAGCACGAAATTTCCGTCATATCCGCACTTCAGGCAATGGAAAATCTTGACGCGGAAAAATACGATATAATCCCCGTATACATATCAAAAAGCGGAGATATGTATACAGGAGATATACTTAGAGATGCGGCTGCGTACAAGGATCTCAAAGCACTTTGCAAAAGAAGCGTCCGCGTAACATTTGTATCCGACGGCGGAAAGGTACTGCTTTGCCGCTTCCCCGCAAAACGCTTCGGCTCAAGCGTTATAGCCGAAATTGATGTGGCGTTCCCCATCGTGCACGGCACAAATGTTGAGGACGGCGCCCTTCAGGGTTATCTGAAAACACTGGGTGTTCCCTTTGTGGGCTGTGATGTGCTGTCCTCTGCCGTGGGTATGGATAAGTATGTAATGAAAGCAGTGCTTCGTGACGGCGGCTTCCCCGTGCTTGACTGTCTGCGCTTCAACAAATACCGTTCCCGCATTGACTCTTGCGTGACCGAAACGGAAGAAAAAATCGGGTACCCCGTAATTGTCAAACCCGTGGATTTAGGCTCCAGCGTAGGTATTACCGTAGCCCGTGACAGCGAATCTTTGAAATCCGCGCTGAAAACCGCTTTCGGCTATGCGGAAAATGTGCTGTGCGAGCGCGCCATAACAGAGCTTCGGGAAATCAACTGCTCCGTTGTGGGCGACTCCGAAAAGGCAGAAGCCTCGGAGTGCGAGGAGCCCTTTATGCACGATGAAATTCTGAGCTATGAGGACAAATATATGGGCGGCTCAAAAGGCGCCGCAAAAGGTGCAGGGTCAAAGACGGCAGGCGCAGGTGCAGGCGCAAAATCCGCCTCCGGCGGAATGGCAAGCCTTGCCAGAAAAGTGCCGGCCGACCTTGATGCAAAAATGCGCGACAGAATCCGCAAAATGGCGTGCGACGCCTTTGTGCATCTGGGATGCAGTGGCGTTTCCCGCATTGATTTTATGATAGACAAGGCAACGGGCGAGCTTTATATAAACGAGTTCAACACAATCCCCGGCTCTCTTGCCTTTTATCTGTGGCAGCCTGTGGGAGTTTCTTACACCCAGCTGCTTGACCGCCTTATTTCCCTTGCACTGAAGCGCGCCCGCAGAGAAAGCGACATTATCTATTCCTTTGACACCAATATATTTGCTATGGGAGCCCCTGCCTCAACCGGGACAAAGGGCGCAAAAGGCGCGAAAAGATAAAAAGGCGCATAAAAACAGCTCACCTTGCGGTGAGCTGTTTTTTTATATCTATATATCGTAGTTCTGAGTAAAATATGAGTATGTTTCCTGCTGAACCGAGGTGCGGTTCTCTGCGGCAAGATCGGCTATAAGAGCCACGGTGTCACGCACAAGTGCCGCCATTCCCTGCTCCTTGTATAGCTTTTCCGTGTCGGTTTCGGCAAGAAAGCGCTTAAAGCCCATAAGAAATTCGACGGTATATTTCTTCTCAACCTGCTCGTCAAAGCGGTCAAGCATAACCTCCACCAGATGAGCCTGAAAGTCAGAAACTTCATCGGCAACTGCGCTTCTCAGCGTTCTTTGCTTCCACAGCTTTATATAAAGGGATCCGACCTCGTCACCGTACTTTTCCAGCACGCGCTCGGTCTGACCGTGTTTGATTTTTTCAAATAAACTCAGTAACATTCTTGTTTTCCCGGTATATTGTTTCTTTGCGACTACTACTCTGTTATTATACGACATATACCTACACGCGTTGTGAACTCAGTGTGAACAAATTATAAAATTTATAACATTCATATGGGGAGCGCCGCAAACGCCTGTGCCGTATAATATTTTTGCCGCAAAGTACCGAAAAAATCCGTATTGAATTTACAAAAAACTCCGGAAAGGAAGCCTATGGTTATTACAAACATTTCACTTGACGTATCAGGTGCCTCAGCCGCTCCGGTAATTCGGGCAAAAAAGGGAGATTCCTCCTCCCGCACGCTGATAATATCCCTGTGCAGCGGCACCGCTCCCGTATTTCTCGACCCGTCGGACACCACAGTTACACTTACGGGCAAGCTGAAAAGCTCCTCCTGCTTTGCCTACTGCACCATCGAAAACGGCTCCGCCGTATATACCCTTGAAAACTCATTTACGTCGGAGGCGGGCAGAGTTATGTGCGAGCTGTCCGTATACAAGTCCTCCGGCAGCGATGTCAAGGTGCTGTACAGCCCCACATTTATTCTTGATGTGTCGGACAATCTGGATTGCACCGATGCCATTGAAGCAGACGACAGATATACAGGGCTTTCCGCCCTTGTTACCTCCGCTTCAGCCTGCGCTGCACGTGCGGAAAGCGCCGAATCATTGGCAGAGGAAAAATACAATGCTATGCCGGACAGCATATATTCAAAAGCGGAAACAGACGCCATGCTTGCCGCAAAAACCTCGCGCCCCGATACGCTGAGCAGCATACTTACCCATCAAACGCTTGCAAACAACGACCGTATAACAGTATGCCGTGATAAGGACAAAGAAGAGCTGTATACTACAATGGGTTACCTGCTGAATTATTTTGTTGTCCGTATGGAAAGCGGAAAGCTGATAGCTGCCGAGTCAATTTTTTTTGATAACGAGAATTCCGAGCTTGAATCAACAGATGTGTATGCGGCAATAGAAGAACTTCTTGCAAAAATCAATGCACTTTCGTCCCGCATAGCAGTTCTTGAGGAGTCGCAAAACGCCTGAAGCAAAACGCACAAAGCAGATACTAAGGCATACGAAAACAGCCCGCCGTACAAACGGCGGGCTGTTTTTGTATCATATCAGTTATCTGCAAGAAGTTCAACCGATTATTTGTCGGTGGAAGCCTGCTTGGACTCAAGAAGAACTATGTCGCTGTAGAAGTCATCCAGGCTCTTCTGAAGCTTTCTCTTGTTACGGTCGTAAGTAGAGGTTGCGGAAGAAGGTCTGGTGTACATGGAGCTGAGAATAGTACCGAAATCTTCAAGTCCCACAGAGTCAACAAACTCAAAGCGCACGGAGGCACGGATGACATCCAGCATTCTCTGGTCGTCGTCGTTGTCAAGTCTCTGACCCTTCAGAAGAGTATCGTAGTATACGGGCAGAAGGATCTGGTTTGACTTGTATGCCATATACTCAAGGATAGTACCGGTTCTCTCAAGACCTGCAGTCTTCATATCTGTTCTCTGGGTAGAGGGCAGAGCAAAGATAGATGCAAGGCTGCTGACTCCTGCGTAGTAGCTCTTCTGGTTCTCATCGTACTTAGGACAGGGGATGATACCGTAGGAGCTTTCCATGTTACGGAACTCGCTGGTTATATATGCGCTGCCGGTGCAGAACAGAGCGTGGTCGGTAGCGAAGAAAGAGCGGGCGTACTCCCACTGGTCGGTAGAGCCGCTCATATCAGCGTTGTCATTCCAAATGTTTTCGTAAGTCAGCACATATTTGTTATTGCTGTATACGGGATTAACCTTGCCTATGATGTCAAGAAGCTTTTCGCTGTAGAAGTTAAGAGAATAAGAGCCGTCATCGTTTTTGACGGTATAATCAACGCCGCACCAATGAGCGGTGTCTGCGCCGGAGTTGCCGCCGTCAAGCAGGCCGTAAAGGTCTTCCTTGTCAAACTTACCGTTACCGTCAAGGTCGGAGCTTACGAAGGATACCATCTTAAGATATGTATCAAGCGTCCAGGTACCGTTGTCCACCATATCATATATGGAGGAGCCAAACTCATCCTCAAGCCTGTTATCCTCATAGATATTCTTGTTAAAGAATATAAATCCGGCCCATTCAAGCTTGTTCATGGTAATATCGTTCATGCAGAGGTAAAGCTTGCCGTCAACGGTAAGGTCCTCCATAGCCGTGGGGCTCCAGTATTCCTCATCGAGATTTGCAGTGCCGTTGTCGCGGAGCTTGTAGAAGTCCTCAAAATAGTTCTCGGTAATACATGCACCCAGCTTGTAGCACCAGCCGTATATAACGTCGAAGTTGAATTCTCCGGCCATATACTTTTTCTGCAGGAGCTTGGCAGGGTCACCGCTTATCTGAACATCCTGGGTGATAGTTACGTTATACTTTTCCTCAACTGCCAGGTTCCTCTCGTAAACCGCGTCCTCGATGGTATAGCCCTCAAGAGCGTCGGAATCAAGATAGTTACCGCCGTAGTAGTCCTTACCCACATCGGAATGCTTGATGTAGAGGAAGGTAAAGTCCTCTTTTTCATAGTCAGCGCTGGGGAAGTCGGGGTCACTGCTTCCGGAATCACTCGGAGGACGGGTAAACTCAGTACCGCCCTGTTCTTTTGCACATGACGCAATAAGCGGCAGGCACATCAGAGCCGCAAGCAGAAACGCAATCATTCTTTTTGCTTTCATAGGTGTATCTCCTGTAAAAATAATTTATTGATAGCTCAGTCAAGTTCGGAGCGCATGGCTCTCGACATAAGAGCCTCCATGGCGTCCGACGGCGCTCTTCCGTTCATAACGACATCGTACACCGCGTTTATTATCGGCATCTCCCCGTATCTGCGGGAAATTTCAGCGGCGGCCTCCAGAGCGTAGTAACCCTCAACCACCATACCGACCTTTTCCGATGCTTCTTCGTAGGTCATACCCTGCCCTATATACTCGCCGCAGCGGTTGTTTCTGCTGTGACGGGAGGTACAGGTTACTATAAGGTCTCCGATACCCGCAAGACCCATAAAGGTGCGGCGCTTACAGCCCATGGCAAGTCCTACGCGGGTTATCTCCGCAATGCCGCGGGTAATAAGCATGGCGCGGGTGTTGTCCCCGTAGCCCATACCGCTTATCATACCGGAGGCAAGAGCAATGACGTTTTTCAAAGCTCCGCAAAGCTCCACGCCCAGCACATCCGTATTGGTATATACCCGCATACAGGAATTCATAAACAGCGCCGCCGCTTTTTGGGCGCATTCCTCATCCTCGCAGGCGCATACCACCGATGTGGGCATACCCACCGCAACCTCCTCGGCGTGGGTGGGACCGGAAAGAGCAACAAGCTTCGGGGTAAATTCAGCGCCGCATTTTTTCAGTTCATCGGCAATGACCCCGGTCATGGTAAACAGAGTACCGGATTCCATACCCTTGGCAGCGTCAATAATCGTCTGTCCCTCTCTGAGAAAGGGAGCAGCCGTGCGAACGGTAGACCGAAGAAAGGCGGAGGGTACGGCTGACAGAACGAATTCTCCGCCGAGAGCTTTTTCTATATTGTCAGTATATTCAATGTCGGCGGGAAGCTTTACTCCGGGCAGATGCGTATGCTCGTGACCGCCGGACAGCCACTCAATTTCCTGAGGAAGCGCCGACCACACGGTAACACGGTGTCCGTTTTCACAAAGGAGCTTTGCAAGAGCAATACCCCATGTTCCCGCTCCGAGAACGCCTATATCCATTTCTTCTCCTAAAGATTAAATCAAGATAAAATCCGAGTTTATTGTCAAAATCAGTCCGCAAGTACTCTATTCTGTCATTATAATAGCACAACTTCCTGCAAAATGCAAGCAGGAGACTCAAATATAATGTTAAATAACAAATAATATAATGTTAAAAAAGCTTGACAAAACAACTGTATGCTTGACTTTGCACGCTCACCGTGATAGAATTATTATGGGTTATTAAGCGGAATTATGAAGCTTTACATAAACCCCGTTTCCGCCGTATCCGACACAAAAACAGATATGGCACAGCAATATTGAAAGGATATATAGGTTCTCCACCATGTCTTACGATCTTATAATTGTAGGTGCCGGCCCCGCCGGTATTTTTACCGCCCTTGAGATGCTTCGGCACGGCTCAAAGCAGAAGATCCTGCTTATAGAAAAAGGAAAGCCTGTGGAAAAGCGTCATTGTCCCAAAGCCGAGGTAGGTCACTGCGTAAACTGCGCAGGCGGCTGCAACATAACCACCGGTTTTTCCGGCGCAGGCGCTTTTTCGGACGGAAAGCTCTCCCTGTCATATGAAGTAGGCGGAGACCTGCCCGACCTTATAGGCGCGGAGACGGCTCAGGAGCTTATAGACTATACGGATAAAATATATCTTGAATTCGGCGCGGATCCCCATATAGAGGGCATCGGCAACAGCGACGAGATAAAGGAAATCAGAAAGAACGCCATCAAAGCGGGACTGAAGCTTGTGGATTGCCCCATTCGCCATCTGGGAACGGAAAAGGCGCAGAAACTGTATTTCGACATACAGACATGGCTCCAAGGGCACGGCGTGGATATGCTTTTCGGCGCAAGCTGTGAAAACATAATCCTTGACGGCAACATCTGCCGCGGAGTTATAGTCCACGAGGGCAACTCGGAAAGAGAAATCCGAGCTTCCCGCGTAGTTATTGCCACCGGGCGTCGCGGAGCCGACTGGCTTGAAAAAATATGCGCGGAGCACAATATCGCTCACAAGCCCGGTACCGTTGACATCGGCGTGCGCGTTGAGTGTCGAAATGAGGTCATGGAAAAGGTCAACCGCGTGCTGTACGAAAGCAAGCTTATCGGCTACCCCAAGCCGTGGAAAAACAAGGTGCGCACCTTCTGCCAGAACCCCGGCGGCTTTGTAGCTCAGGAAAACTACGACAACGACCTTGCGGTGGTAAACGGTCACAGCTATAAAGATAACAAGAGCGACAACACAAACCTTGCAATTCTCGTAAGCCACAACTTCACCGAGCCCTTCAATCAGCCTATTGCATACGCTCAGAAGGTAGGCGAGCTTACAAATATGCTGGGTGCAGGACATATCCTCGTTCAGCGCTACGGCGACATACTGGACGGCAAGCGCACTTGGGCAAAGGAGCTGGCTTTTGCAAATGTAAAGCCTACTTTGAAGGACGCGGTACCCGGAGACATAACCGCGGCAATGCCCTACCGCGCCATGACCAACATCATCGAGTTTATCAGAATGCTTGATATGGTGGTGCCCGGCTTTGCTTCAACCGAGACCCTGCTTTACAGCCCGGAGCTTAAATTCTATTCCAACAAAGTCCGTATGGATCAAAGCCTCAATACCAACATCGGCAATCTGCACTGCCTGGGCGACAGCAGCGGCTGGACCCGCGGACTTATGATGGCCAGCGTAATGGGCGTGCTTATGGGACGCAAAATAATCGAAAGCGAAAATAAAGCATAGTAAAATCCGCTGATAAAGATAATGAAAAGAAACGAGCTTATTGAAAGCGGGGCGGGAAACCGTCCCGTCTCCCCTCCCGGCGGCTCCCCGCCCCCTGCGGGAAGCGGCAGAAAATCAAAAAAATCCAAAAAGTCGAAAAAGCCCCGCCTGCTTGCGGCGCTTATAGCGGTGTTTATATCGCTTACGGCGCTTTACGCCGTGATCGTATGCTCCGATATTCCCTTTATAGATTACTGGCGCACCATATGGATAGAGACCGCTATGACCACAAAGAGCCATCAGTGGCTTGCAACGCTGTTTTTCCCGCAGGAGGTCATTAACAGCGTAATGAGCAACCGGTATGAGGAGCCCGAAGTCGTAGGCGGAGATATAAACCCCAAACCTACGAAGCCCGATAACGACAAGCAGAATACCGAGCCTGAGGACACTGATCTTCTGAAACTGTCCCAATATTATGTGGGCGGCAAGGACTATGTGGGCAATACCATAGTTATAAACGATATTGAAAACGGCATACTGGTGTCCGAAATCAGCGGCCCTAACTATAAGGGCAGAATAATGCTGGTAGACGAGCCCTCCCGCGTGTATGTAGGTATGACACAGTACCCGGGAGTTACGGGTATGCGCATACTTGATATGATGGAATACTACGGCGCGGTCGCCGGAGTAAACGCCAGCGGCTTTGCGGACTATGACGAAAACGGCAACGGCGGCCAGGTCGTGGGAATGTCTCTGTCTCAGGGAAAATACTGGGGCAGCTATGTTTCCTATTACAGCAGTATAGTGCTTACCGAGGACGACAGACTTATCGTAGGCACCATCGGCGACTGGGCAAGCTACGGAAACATCCGCGACGGCATTCAGTTCAGCCCCCTGCTTATAGCAAACGGCGTGAAAATGGTGTCCGGCTCCTCCGGATACGGCATTCAGCCCCGCACTGCGGTGGGACAGCGTGAGGACGGCGTTATGGTCTTTCTCAACGTAGACGGACGGGATGTTACATATTCCATAGGCTGTACCGTGGACGATATGGCGGAGATACTCCTGTCCTACGGAGTTGTCAACGCTTCAAGCTGCGACAGCGGAGCCACCAGCGTCATAGCATATAAGGGCGAGGTCATCACCCGAAACTGCTCCGCAAACCCCACTTTGGGACGCATACTTCCCAATGCTTTTCTTATAAATCCCAAGGAAAAATCAGCAGATTAAGCGTTTATTATGCGTTTCATCGCAGATTACGAAACAAGGTGACACTTTTGACGGATAAAGAGCGGCTGATTGCCGATTGGAAGGCTGAAGAAAAAATCGCTCATATACACGGCTGGGACTTTTCACATATCAATAACAGATATACGGAGGAAACAGACCTGCCTTGGAGCTATGAAGAAACGGTGAGACGCCGTCTGAAGCCTGAAATGAAGCTTCTGGATATTGATACGGGCGGCGGCGAATTTCTGCTTTCCCTTAAGCATCCGTATAATAACACAGCGGCCGCGGAAGCATATCCGCCGAATATTCAGGTGTGCAGGGAAAGTCTTTTGCCCCTCGGCATAGATTTCAGAGCGGGGGACGGAAAAGACAGGCTTCCCTTTGAAGACAGCTCCTTTGATATTATCATCAACCGCCACGGAGATTTTAATCAAGAGGATATATACCGTATGCTGAAAAGCGGCGGGATATTTATAACGGAGCAGGTCGGAGCCGAAAACGACAGAGAGCTTACGGATCTGCTTCTCGGGAAAACGGAGATACCTTTTCCGGAGCAGTATCTGAGTATTACGGAAGAAAAATTCCGGAAAGCAGGATTTAAGATTCTTGACGGACAGGAATGTTTCAGACCTATCAGGTTTTTTGATGTGGGAGCCCTGGTCTGGTTTGCGCACATAATAGAGTGGGAATTTCCCGGCTTTTCCGTGGATAAATGTACGGACGGCCTTATGAAAGCGCAAAAAGCCGTTGAAGATAAGGGCTGTGTGGAAGGGCGGATACACCGCTTTATCCTGACCGCAGAAAAACCCGCACAGCATAAGGTAAAAGAATAATTCATAAACAAAAAGGAGCGTAACGCTCCTTTTTTGCTTTTGAAAACGAAAACCACATGCTAAGCAGGTGGTTCAAAAGAGGCTTTTGCCGATGGTTAGTCCCGCCGCAGCGGAGGCTCCCCTGTGTAAGGGGAGCTGGCGCCG
>JBJDYY010000182.1:0-2341 GCA_051867715.1 Candidatus Avispirillum sp. | reverse complement strand
TGGAGCAGATGACGGGAATCGAACCCGCGTGGTCAGCTTGGGAAGCTGAAGTTCTGCCATTGAACTACATCTGCGTCTGCGTATATTATAGCTCCCTATACCGATTTTTTCAAGCCTTTTTTGCGCTTTTGTCAATTATTTGTTATTGACAGAACGGATGTTCGGTAGTATAATATTTGTACGAACAAATGTTTGTTTGGGGGTGGGCGTCACGGAACGCACGGTGCTTCATTCGGATCTGAATAATTTTTTTGCCTCGGTTGAATGTCATCTCAACCCGTCGCTGTACGGGCATCCCGTTGCGGTGGCGGGCGATCCGGAGGCGCGGCACGGCATCATTCTCGCCAAAAATGAGGAGGCGAAGCGGTGCGGCGTCACCACCGGTGAGGCTCTTTGGGAGGCTCGGCTCAAATGTCCCGACATTATTTTTGTGCCCCCGCACTATGACAAATATTTTGAATATTCTCAGTGCGTCAGAGACATTTACGCCGATTTTACGGATCAGGTGGAGCCTTACGGTTTGGACGAGTGCTGGCTTGATGTTACGGGCAGCAGCCGTCTTTTCGGCGACGGGCAGAATATTGCCGACATGATACGCCGCAGGGTGAAAAGCGAGCTTGGTATTACGGTTTCCGTTGGGGTCTCCTACAACAAGATTTTCGCAAAGCTGGGCAGCGATATGAAAAAGCCCGACGCCACCACGGTTATTGAGCGGGACAGCTTTCGCGATGTGGTCTGGCCGCTGCCCGTCAGCGATCTTTTATATGTGGGGCGCTCCACCGCCGCAAAGCTCAGGCGCTACAACATACTGACTATCGGAGACCTTGCCCGCGCAAAAGAAGATTTGCTCACTTATCTTCTGGGCAAAAACGGAATTATGCTGCACCGCTTTGCCAACGGAGAAGACACCTCCCCCGTGTCAAACATAGGTGCAAAAAGCCTTATAAAAAGCATAAGCTGCGGCAGCACCACCCCGCGGGACATGGTGAGTGCCGAGGACATTAAAATTTTGCTTATGACTCTTTCAGAAAAGGTATCGGCAAGGCTTAGAAAATACGGTTTTGTGTGCCGCACTGTGCAGCTTCAGATAAGGGACAGCGACCTTTCCTCCATTGTCAGGCAGGAAAAGCTTGGCTACCCCTGCCGCACCTCGGAGGCCATATATTCCGCCGCATACCGTCTGTTTGCGGCAAATCACGGCACATCAAAGCCTGTGCGCTCCATGAGCGTTTGCGCCTGCGATCTGAATTACTGTGAGTCGGAGCAGCTTTCCTTTGATCCGGATATCGCAAAAATCCAGCGGCGGGAAAATCTCGAGGACGCTTTCGACGCGCTTAACGAGCGTTTCGGCAGCGGCACCCTTAAGCGCGCACTTACCATGACCTCGCCGGAGCTTTGCAGCGTTTCTCTGAAAAACGAGCCGGGAATCTTACCGGGCATGATGAATATGAAGTGAATTTGATAAATGGGGCTCTGCCCCAAACCCCGTTATGATATATGCAATTAGGGGTGGGAAAAATAAGGAGTTGCAGCCGCGAGCGCCCCTTACCCCGACGGTAAATGGGGCGCTGCCCCATACCCCGCTTAGTACCTTTTTTGAAAAAAGGTACTAAGAACCCCAAAAAACTTTTGCCCTGATAAGGCAATAACGCAACCCCCGCAGGGGTGCCGCGTAAGCGGCAAGCGAGAAAAAGGGCAGAAGAAAGTACACTTTCTTCTGCCCTTTTTCTAACGCTTTACGGACGGCAACGCCGTCCGCCCCTGCGGTAATAAGCAATCTGCCATTCTCCATTTCTGTGAGTAGCCACAAGTCTGCTGTCGACACGCTCATTAGCGTTGTTTTATTTCCGCCGCGAGACTTAAAACTTAGGCTAACGGCGCAAGCTCCCTACACTTAGTCGAATGTGTTATGCTCTTGCAACGCAACGCCTTGCAGTTCTACCGTGTCGAGAAGAGGGGAGAGATTCTAAAGAGAGGGGAGAAGATTCATCGTCTCCCCTCTCTTTAGCCGGGCAGGGAGAGCCCTGCGGGACTGCTGCCGGGTCAGCAGTCCCTTCGAAGAATACTCTCTATATTTCTATCGGCTAATAATCAAGTCTGAATTCTCAAAAACACTATCAGTTTTGAAAACTTGCCTTCTGTGAGTAGCTTCAAGTCTGCTATCGACACGCTCATTAGCTTTGTTATATGTCTGTTGGGAGACTTGAAATTTAGGCTAACGGGACAGGCTCTCTACACTTAGTCGAATGTGTTATGCCCTTTCAACTCATCGCCTTGCAGTTCTAACGTGTCGAGAAGAGGGGAGAGATTCTAAAGAGAGGGGAGAAGATACATCGTCTCC
>JBJDYY010000181.1:0-11199 GCA_051867715.1 Candidatus Avispirillum sp. | reverse complement strand
GCGTTATCGCTATGGAGTGTCAGAAAATGGAGCTTGGAGAGCCTGACGAACGCGGCAGGCGCAGTCCCGTGCCTGTTGAGGGCAGCGAGTTCACCATGGATATGGACTGCGTAATAATGGCAATCGGCACATCTCCCAACCCCCTGATAAAATCCACTACCGAGGGACTTGAAGTCAACCGCCGCGGCGGTATAGTGGTAGAGGAGGAAACGGGTGCAACCAGCAGGTGCGGAGTATGGGCAGGCGGAGACGCCGTGACCGGCGCCGCTACCGTTATTCTCGCCATGGGAGCCGGAAAGAAAGCGGCGCAGTCTATTGACGGGTATCTCAGCGGCAGGGACAGCACCGAAGACTGAACAGATAACCGCAGAAATAAAATCAGCGTAAAGAGGCGAGATGTATCACATTCCGCCTCTTTATGCCGCATATGCCCGCTTTTTGCCGCACATATGTTGACGGCAGCTTCCCGCCGTACTTGACAAGTATGGTAAATTATAGTATTATATCAGTAACGGCTTGCGCCGCGTACTGAGACGGAAAGGACGTGTTTTAATGAACGAGGAAACCAAGGATATTCTGAAAGAAGCTACTGTGGACGGCAAATTTCTTATGTATAAGGATCGCCCGCTGGTACGCGAGGGAAATACCATTATCTACGGCAATGTAGATGACGAATATATCCTTCAGCTTATCATAATGACGGAAAAAGAGTTCAAGGGTGCAATGGTGCCCGACAAAATAATCATTCAGATAATGAAAACGGATAAGGAGCTTTCCGACGGTGAAAGAATCGTAAAGCAGGAGCTGAAAAGCGGACTTTGCGACGCCTTTGAACTGGGTCTCATCTGGCTGGAAAGACTTATAGGCGACTGACATGAATAAACGCTCGCTTGCTATAATTATTGCGGTCTGCGTTGCGGTTGTTGCGCTTGTTATTTTTATAATTCTGAAAACCGCGCCGGATAAAGACAGTGGGGAGCAGGACAGCACCGTGCCTACAACTTCTGACATTGCTACGACGGCAGTGAAAGAGCCGGAGGGTGAGCCCGCGTATATCAATCCGCTGACGGGACTTGCCGCAAAGAGCGATGTGACCGGAAAACGCCCGGTTTCCATTATGGTCAATAACCTGTACGCAAGCCTTCCACAGGAGGGTATCGCTCAGGCGGACATAATGTATGAGTGCCTTGCCGAGGGCGGCATAACAAGGCTTATGGCCATAATCACCGAGTATGAGGATATTACCCAGATAGGCAGCGTACGCAGTGCGAGAGACTATTATATCGACTACGCCGAGAGCTATAACTGCATCTTCATTCATGCCGGCGGCAGCGATTATGCATATGACACTATTGCCGCCAGAGGCACCGATCACCTTGACGGAGTAAGAGGCTCAGCCGACCTGTACTATAAGACCGAGACCTTTGTCAGAGACCCGGAAAGGCTGAAAACATACAGCTCCGAGCATACGCTTATGGTAAAGAGCGGCGCGGGACTTGCGGCGGGAATTGACTACGCCGGTATAAGTACCGAAAAGGCGGCGGGCTACGAAAAGCCTATGAATTTCGCGCCCTGGGGCACCTATGTATCACTTGGTTCCGAAGCTTCTCACGCCAAAGTGGTAATGTCAAGTTATCAGACGGTTGACTATGTGTATTCTGCCGAAAGCAAAGGCTATCTCAGGTATCAGTACAACGGGGAAAAGCATATTGACTCCACTACAGGGGAGCAGCTTTGCTTCAGAAACGTCATAGTTATGTTTACCGATACGGGAGCTATTGCCGGCGATGAAAAGGCTCGCATCTGGGTCACTACTACGGGTACGGGCGACGGCTGGTATCTGACGGACGGCACCTATCAGAAAATCACATGGCAGAAGGACAGCCACGATTCCGTTATCAAATACTTCTTTGAGGACGGTACCGAGGTTTCCCTCAACCGCGGAAAAACTATGATAAATGTGGTGCCCTCGTATAACGCCGATGAAGTAGTCTTTGACAATGACTTCACCCCCGCTGCATAGCGTATCCGGGACTTTTGAAAAATATATTCATAAAAAAGCTGTCGCCTGCGTTCTGCGCCGGTTGCAGCTTTTTTGACTTTTTTCAAAAAAAGTATTGACTTAAAGTACAGTTTAACCTTTATAATCAACTTAGGACTTATACACATTCTGAAAAAAACGGCAATGCAGGGAGAAACTTATGAAAAAAACAATTAAAAGAGTATTAAGCGTACTGTCGGCGCTTGCACTGGTGATTTCATCTTTTGTGTTATTTCCCACAGACAGCTTTGCTTCGGAAGAGGAATTATACGCCGCAAGGCTTGGGCTTGATAACGGCAATGTCAGCGGTATTTCAACCGAGCTGTCTTATACCGTCGGTGATGTAAACGATGACGGCAGAATCAACGGTACTGACATTATATATATAAAATTGGCCATTTCGGGTCAATTGACTTTTTCTCAGCAGCAAAACCGTATCTCCGACATTGACTGCAATGACAGACTCAACGGAATTGATATGTACTATATGAAGAGAATGACGGTCGGTCAGGCTTTCAATTTGCCTTATGTCTGCGCCGAAAATGCGTCGGTATCATATAACAGTTCCGCATCCTGCGCGACTGTCGGGGGTGACGGCGGATTTTCCGTAAGAATAGATTTTTCATCTCTTGACATGGATGTAAACAGAATCACTCATATCGTTGTGAATTCCGCGTATACGGATTTTTCGGCTGTTCCCGTAATGAAGAATGCGGAAACGGGCGCGGTAGTTAATACAGCCGTCAAAACCGTTTATAACGGAAAGGCGTATTTTGCGTTTCCCGGTGCGGATACAAATGAATATACAGGCGTTATTCTTACTTACCCGGATGCAGGGCAGGTAAATATTTCAGAAGTATTTGCCTGTGCCAACGAATACAGCGCAAAGTGGATAATTGACAACAGAATCAACCCCTCAGAGGGCACTGCGAAAAATCTTACGGTCAGTATTGACAGCGAAAATCTGGTTTTGAGGCTGGGTCAGATGACCGATGATGACAAAACAAATTCAAACGGCGGAATGTATCACGATTTCGTAAACACCAAATGGCCCTCAATTGCAGTTGACGAAAACGATAAGCTTTATATATCTGCTTCCGGATGCAGAATGGCTCATGTTGATCCCTTCGGCGCCACGGTGCTTGTTACCAGCGAGGACGGTGGAAAAACCTTTTCAAAGCCAAGACAGATAAGCAATACAATAATGGACGACCGTGACGCGGGAATAGCTTATCTGGGAGACGGCAAGCTGCTGGTTACATATTTCACAAATTCTGCCGAATCTTATCTCCCCGGCGGTTCAAACTATAATGTGCTGAAGCTGAACAGCAGCGGCGGTTCGTCTCCGAGCTGGCAGGCGGCCTCCTGGGATTCTTCCGGAAACCCTGTGGGCGGAATTAACGGTACATATATTTCCATGGTAAGATTTATAATAAATACCGACCCCTCCTACTGTACCGATTATGCGTCCTATGTAATCAAAAGTACCGACTACGGTGAAAGCTGGAGTGCCGAAAGCTATTCTTACGTCACCCAGACCCGCACTACACAGGCAATGAGAGATATGCTATCCAATTACCGCATAACAAAGCCCGGCACCCGTGTGCCTGTTACAAGCGCTCACGGACCTCTGAAGCTGTCGGACGGCACCGTGCTGTATGCGGGCAAGGTACTGGATGCCGTAGATCAGCCTGTTGACACCATGGCGGTATATATAAGCCGAGATGACGGAGATACTTGGGAATACCGCTCGGAAATTGAAAGACCGACGGGGTTCGGAGTGAATAATTTCCATGAGCTGTCCGTAACCGAGACTGCAGACGGAGCGCTTCTGTGCGCCATCAGAACACAGCCCTCCGAGACCGGTAATATGAATGTATCTCCGCTCTATACCGTATACACCTGCTTCTCTTATGACGGCGGCAGAACATGGACGGTGCCCGCTCCCACGGGAATTGACGGCACGCCTCCCCAGGTGATTACTATGCCGAACGGTGATATCGTTATGACAACCGGTCACCGCAGTGACCCCAGATATATTTACGCCAATGTGAGTACGGACGGCGGCAGAACATGGTCGAATTCCGCGCTTGCTTCTAGCCAATTTGTAAACGGCGACGATATGGGATACCCTGCAAACGCCGTCCTGTCCGACGGTACCGTGGTCACGGTTTACTACGGGTCGTACCGCTACGGAAGTTATGCGGATCAGTATTCTTCCATTTCAGCTTCAAGATGGAATTACAGTCTTGACTGACGGCAAAACAGCCGCCGTAAAGGCGGCTGTATTGCCGAAAACTTTTGTAAAAAAGCGTGAGAGCGTCGGCTCTCGCGCTTTTTACTGTAACAGGCACAGCGACTGAAAGCAGAGGCTCCCCGCGTTTCACCGCGGAAGTTCAGCGAACCGAAGCGCGTTCTTCGCTGCCGATTATTTCCGCTTTTCCGCGCCCGTTTGTAAGCTCTCTCACAAGGGAGAAAAGCTCATCGGCGCGATCCGCTTCAATGGCGGCGCGCACACACACATCGGCTCCGAATTCGGCGCCGTCCTCCGTAGCTCCCAGAGCGGGAAGCTGAACTGTCAGCTTCTGATAGTCTGAATATCCCACATGTATGCTCATAAGTGCAAACTGCTCGCTTGCCGCAAGTCCCGCCGCGTCTACGGCTGACTTTGCCGCCGCGCTGTATGCGCGTACAAGCCCACCTGCGCCGAGCAGAGTGCCGCCGAAATATCTGGTAACTACAACGCACATATCCGTGCCGCCGGACATTTTAAGAACATTCAGCACAGGCATACCCGCCGTGCCCTGCGGCTCGCCGTCATCGGAATATCTGGCTCTGGCGCCGTTGTCAATATAGTACGCCCATACATTGTGTGTGGCGTCGGCATACTCTATTTTCTTCGCCGCAATTATGGCCTTTGCTTCCTCTTCGTCCTTTACGGGCGCGGCGTAAGCAATGAAAACGGAGCGTTTTTCCTCCGTCTCGGTCATAGCCGCTTTTTGCAATGTGATCCTTTTTCCCTCGCTCATCGCCATCTCCGTTAAATAATATAATCGGATAATCTGCCGCGCAGCTTTTTGTCGCAGGTAAGAGTGACATAAATGCCGTCCTCACGATAGTCCGCGCTCACATTTTCGCCGTCCTTGTATATAAGCCCCATAAGAGCGCCCTCGGATGCGGGCAGGCGGACGCAAACTGTGGATTTTCCCAAAGCGCAAAGCTCCTCAAGCCTTGAGCCGAATTCATCCACGCCCTCGCCGGTCAGCGCCGACATAAACACGCAGGAGCCGCCGGAGGAGGCGGCAATACGCTTCATCTGACTCAGGCGCTCCCCGTCCTCCACCGCGTCGCATTTGTTGAAAACATAAAGGGTAGGCTTGCCCTCGGCGCCCAGCTCCCGCAAAAGCCTTTCCGTGACTTCAAGTCTGTCGGCAAAGCCCGTGTCGGAAGCGTCGGTCACAATAATAAGCACATCAGCAAGCACCGCCTCATCAAGGGTGCTTTTGAACGCCTTTATCAGATGGTGCGGCAGGTTCTTAATAAATCCGACGGTGTCTGTCAGAAGAATTTTCGTGCCGCCGGGCAGCTCATACTGCCTTGTGGTGGGGTCAAGGGTTGCAAACAGCTTGTTTTCCGCAAGAATACCCGCGTCTGTCAAAAGATTGAGCAGAGTGGACTTTCCCGCGTTGGTGTAGCCCACAATGGCGCATTTCTTAATTCCGCTGCGGTTTCTCGCGGCTCGAAGGGTGCTTCTGTTCTTTTCCACGCGCCGAAGTTCTTCCTCAAGCTGCGCCACACGTACTTTAAGTCGGCGCCTGTCGATTTCAAGCTTTGACTCGCCGGGACCTCTGGTGCCGATACCGCCGCCCAGACGGGACATATCCCGCCCTTTTCCCATAAGACGTGGAGCGGTGTATTTAAGCTGTGCCAGCTCTACCTGAAGCCGTCCTTCTGCGCTCTGCGCGCGGGAGGCGAAAATGTCAAGTATGAGCATACTGCGGTCAAGCACGGAGACCTCCGCTTCAACCGCGTCCTCGATAGCTTTAATCTGTGAGGGGGTCAGCTCAAAATCGTATACGATAAGCTGCGCTCCCGTGTCTCTGCATATGCGGGACAGCTCAGCTATCTTGCCGCTGCCGATTCCGAAGCGGCTGTCGGGGGCCGGGCGCATCTGGGTAACGATTGCGCAGACTTCGGCGCCGGCGGTGTCAAGCAGTCTGCCCAGCTCCTCAAGGCCGTCAAGGCATTCTTTTTCTCCCCCTTGGGGATAGATCGAAACGGTGACCGCCTTGCGTATTTCGCCGTCTCTTATTTCGTGAAGTTTTTCGCGGGGCGCTTTTTCTTCCTCGGATTCGGGAATAACCGTCTCGGTCACCTCAATATAAAAGGGAAGCCCCCCGTGCATGTTTTCGTTTTCTTCCATAAACTAATATCACCGTCCTTTTTACAGTAAAAGAAAAAACCGGATAAGAGGGTATACCCGTCCTATCCGGTATCGATAAATCGCTTGATTATTTGCTCGCCTCAAGACGCTTCTTGAACTTGTCAACGCGTCCGCCTGCATCGACAAACTTCTGCTTGCCGGTGAAGAAGGGATGGCACTTTGAGCAAACTTCTACACGAATCTCGCCGTTTGCATCGCCCTTGGTTGAACGGGTGGTAACGGTCTCGCCGCAAGCGCAGCGGATGGTTACTTCCTTGTATTCGGGATGTATTCCAGTCTTCATTGTTATTCTCCTTAAATGGTTTTCACAGTAATTTATATATTATCACACAATAATCCGTAAGTCAAGGCTATTTTTCAAAAATCTGTGAATTTTGACTCAAAGTCTTTCAAAAATCTAAATTCTCGTGCCGATTGATTCCCTAAGGCGTGAAATTATCTTTTTTTCAAGCCTTGATATGTAGGACTGTGAGATACCCAGCATATCCGCCACTTCTTTTTGCGTGCGCTCGCGCCCGCCGCCGAGTCCGTAGCGCAGATTTATAATAGTGCGCTCCCGCTCGTCAAGCTCCGCCACTGCGGCGTGGAGAATTCGCTCGTCCTCGTCTTTTTCCAGACTTCGGCTGACGCTGTCCGCGTCGCTGCCCAGAACATCGGACAAAAGCAGCTCGTTGCCGTCCCAGTCGGTGTTCAGCGGCTCGTCGATGGACACATCGGCGCGGTGGGAAGAATTTTTGCGGATATACATAAGTATTTCGTTGTCGATACAGCGGGAAGCGTAGGTTGCAAGCTTTATGTTCTTGTCCGGCTTGTAGGTGTTGATGGCTTTGATAAGCCCTATGGTGCCGATGGATATAAGATCCTCTATTCCGGCGCCCGTGTTTTCAAATTTTCTTGCAATGTATACCACAAGCCTGAGATTGTGCTCAATTAGTTTTTTGCGTGCGGCGGGGTCCGTGCCCAGAGCGGCGATAGCTTCTGCCTCCTCCTCGGGGGAGAGCGGCGGCGGCAGGGTGTCGGGCCCGTTTATGTAAAAATCCCCGTCTCCGTCGGAAAGCCTTGCGCATAACAGTTTAAGTTCTGTCCAGACGCTGACGATTGCCGATTTCAGATCCATATTTATGACCGTTCCTTTCGTTGATTTGTGACGTTTTAGCAAAACCTATGTGCTTTTCAAAATGCCGCCGTCCCTTATTTGCTGTTGGCGGTTACGGTATAAGCTCATACGGCACGGTAGCGCTGCAGCCGCCGAACCAGTCCCGCGGACAGTCTGCGGGAGAGATCAGACAGCGCACCTCTTTTGTGCCGTCACTGCTTTTTATGTAGGTTTTGTCGGGTACGAGAGCGCAGGCAAGGGTGGTTTTGTCAACCGTTTTGCGCGGTATCATCCGAACAGGCAGACCCAGTTTTACGATTTCCTCCGTGTCGCAGCGGCACAGCGCACCTGTCGCTTCTTTTCCGCACAGGCTGTCCACAGCGTGCCTTGATACGGTGATCACCGGGTCTCCGCTTATGGGGTCAGACAACAGATTGCCGCTGTCGCACAAGGCTTCAAAGGCGGCGCTGTTTTCACGGAATTCAACGCAGACTGTTACTCTCTGCGTTTTTTTCGTCCGTTTTATAAGCCTTACGGCGACAATTGCAACTATTCCCGCCGCCGCGGCTATAACAACGGTAGGGGAGCCTTTTTGAGAAATGGGTACTGCGGTGTTCCTTGTAAAACTGAGAACAGCAGTCATAATACCGCTGAGAAGTGCTCCGCATATCCAGACAAGAGAGCTTTGGCGTATAAGTCCCCGAACCCCACCGCAAAAACCGAAGGAAATCATACACATAATCACGGCAAATGCGGCGGCTGTAATATATGCTACGGCGCCTGAAATGCCGAGAATGACGCCTGCAACGCCGTAGAGCGCTCCGACGGCGGCGGCAAGCGACATTCTCAGCGCTTTGCGCGGGCGGTTTCCCAGCAGGGAAGATGCCCAGAGACTTATAAAATCCATACTGAAATTTATTAGAAACAGTACATCGGCGTACAGAGTAGTTGTCATGACCCGACCTCCGATAAGATTATAGCAAAGGGCGGCCGTGCTATTTTGTCGCTTGATGGACGCGGTGTAAAATTCCCGTGAGACATCATCCGACATTTCCGGCAAAATGCGGCGGGTGTCGTGCTTTGTATAACAGAAAGACTCCGTAGCACTTTTTTCTGCGCGGCATATACTGCTAAAAAAGAAAGGCGGGGCGATATGGAAACATTTGCGAAGCGCTTCAGGACTGAAAACGCGGGAAGAGCATATTTTGTGGGTGCAAACACCTCACGGGGATTTGTGTCAGACCACAGACGGCTGCTTTCGGAGGACGAATTCAAAAAAGTATACATAATTAAAGGCGGCTCAGGTACGGGCAAAAGCACCCTGATACGCAAAGCCGCCGCGGCTGCGGAGAGCGCGGGTGCCGAGTGCACCCGGCTTTTGTGCGGCTCCGACCCGGACTCTCTCGACGGCGCCGTAATAGAGAAGGACGGCGTGCGTATAGGCATAATGGACGGTACGGCGCCCCACACCGTTGACCCGGTATATGCGGGGGCGTGCGGCGAAATAGTGAACTGCGGCGACTATTGGGACAGCGCTTATCTTGAGGGACGGCGCGAAGAAATCAGCAGTGCCGTCAGACATAAAAAATACTGCTTTGAGACGGCGTACCGCTTCCTCAGAGCGGCAGGTGAGATATATGAAATGCAGCAGGAGCTGGCGCGGGAAATACTGCTGTTTGACAAAATGGAGGCGTGCGCACACAGACTTGCGGCACAGTTTCCTGCGCTGTCTGAGGAGGGCTCCTATACGGAGCGCAGAACGCTGGGGATAACCATGCGCGGCGCGGTGCGGCTGGGCACCTTTGACGGGGCGTCAAAGCTTGTGACGGTAGAGGACTGTGCCTGTCTTGCTCCCATATTTATGGACACTCTGCGGCGTGAGATTACGGACAGAGGCTACGGGGTCATATCGTCCGAGGCTCCCACGGGCGGCACGGCGGAGCTGTTTGTGCCTGCCGCCTCCCTTGCCGTTACCGTAATGAAAACGGACAGAGAAGCCTGCAAAAACATCAATATGCACCGCTTTGCCGACAGCGTGCGGCTGTCAGACACGCGGCAAAGAAGAAGATTTACTGAGAAATGCTTCGGCACCATGCTTGACGCCGCCCTTGAAAACCTTGAAGCGGCGGGGCGGGAGCATTTCGCCCTTGAGGAAATTTATAAAAGCTCCATGGACTTTGCTTCCCTTGACTCCATGAGCGAGAGGCTGAGCCGCAAGATAGTCTCATATTTCGATAAATAAAGCTTTTTCCGGTCGGTCTACTTTCAGCCTTGTCCGAGTATATTTACTGTGAAAGACGAAAGACGAGGAGAAAGGCATGACACAGAAAAAGAATTACTCGGAAGAATACGCGCTGTCATTTCTGCCTGTCCGCATTGCGGAGTGCGTGCGAAAAGCGGCGGCGCTGTACCACGGCACGGTAGGAGAAATACGGCTGCGCACCGACTGTCCTGTATTTATAACGGTAGGCAGAAAAAACATACAGTGCGGCGCGGGATGCACCCCCGATGAAATGCTGTCCGTATTGCGGGCTTTGTGCGGAAATTCCCTGTACTGCCACAGCGAGACCATAAAAGAGGGGTACATATGTACCCCCGCGGGACTGCGCGCAGGAGTATGCGGCAGAGCAGTGACGGAGGACGGTAAAATAATATCGGTTACGGACATCACTTCCGTTGCTATAAGAATCCCGCACCGCTTTCCCGGGGCAGCCGACGGTCTTTGCCGCATAATAGCGGACAGGGACTTTCGGGGAATGATCATATATTCTCCTCCGGGCGAGGGAAAAACCACGGCGCTTCGGGAAATCTGCGCCCGACTTGCGGCAAAGCCGTACAGCCTGCGCATCGCCGTCATAGATACCCGTTTTGAAATATGCGGAGCACTGGGCGGAGATCTGTCAATCGACGCCCTTGAGGGTTATCCCCGCGCAAAGGGTATGGAGACGGCGGTGCGCACTCTGTCGCCGCAGCTTATAGTGTGCGACGAAATAGGCTGTGCCGCAGATGCCGCAGCGGTTGAGGAAAGCTTCGGCGCCGGGGTGCCCTGCGTTATCAGCGCTCATGCATCAAGTCTTGAAGAGCTTTGCATGAGAGACTATATGAAAAGACTTATTGACAGCGGCGCATTCAGTTGTGCCGTGGGACTTTCACCGAAGGACGGAGCCTTTGTGTTTGATGTGACAGATCTCGGGACAAGCGGGAGCAGAGAAACGGAGCGGATAGCTCCGTGATTAAAATTGTAGGCGGTGCTATTCTCATACTGTGCGCAGTGCTGTGGGGCAGAGAGCGCTGCACCGCTTTGCGAAAGCGGTGTGAGATAACGGCGGCGCTGGGCGCATTTGTGAAGTACACAGGGGAGCGCATAGGCTCCTTCAGAGATCCGCTTGATGTGATTTTCGCCGCCTATGCGGACAAGTGCCTTGAAGAATGCGGCTTTCTGCCGGTGCTCCGTGAGAGCGGAGCCTCGGCGGCGGCAAAGACTTTAAGCGGCACGCTTTCGGAAAAAGACGCGCGAACACTGATATCCTTTGCAGACAGGCTGGGCGCAGGATATGAGGAGTCACAGCTTGCTCTGTGCACCTATACCGCCTCCTCCCTTGAGCAAAGCGCCTCCGA
>JBJDYY010000180.1:0-2372 GCA_051867715.1 Candidatus Avispirillum sp. | reverse complement strand
ATACCCTGCGCCTCGGGGTCTGCGCCTCCGGAGACTCCTCCTCAAACAGCAGCGCCCGTGTTGACCTTACTGCCGCCGTTCTTATATGCGATAAGGACGGAAAAATAAAGAAGTGCTATATTGACTGCGCGGAAAACACCATGTCCGTAAAAGGCGGAAGCGCCGAAACAGATAATGACTACCGCACCAAACGGGAAATGGGAGACGAATACAATATGAAGTCCGCTTCAAAGATTGGCAAGGAATGGTACGAACAGGCGGAATACTTCGATAAGTGGGCAGAGGGTAAAACAAAAACGCAGATAGAAGACCTTAAGCTCGGAAGCGGCGGAAGTGCCGAAGATACTGACCTCAGCGCGGGATGCACCGTCTCCGTCAGCGATATAAAGGAAGCCGTGATAAAAGCCTTTGATGACAGCCACGCCGTCAGCTTTTCCGCAACCGATGCCTGCGAAATACGCTTTGCAGCGCTGACTGACGATTCAAAAACGCAGAACGCCACGGACTCTAAAAAAGGCTCTGCGGCAATGGCCACCACCTTTGCCGCTCTTGCCGTCACAGACGGGCGTATCAGCGCCGCTGTCATTGACACCGCCGAGCCGAAGCTGCCCTTTTCCATAGACGGCAGTGTAGACCAAATGGACTATTCCGGCACAAAGCGGGAGCTCGGAAACGACTACGGTATGAAAGCCGCTTCAAAAATCGGCAAGGAATGGTATGAACAGCAGGAGTATTTCTGCAATTATATTAAAGATATGACCGAGGACGAGGTTGACGCCGTATCCACCGACGCCGACGGAAAGCCCAAGGAAGCAGACCTCTCATCAGGCTGTACCGTTGCCGTAAAGGATTATATCACCGCGGTAAAGACGGCGATGAAAGGAAAATAACAAAAGCTGCGGCTTTTAATGACTTTTTGAGGAAGACCTTATGAAAAAATTTTTGCAAGGTTTATGCCTGCTTCTCTGCGCTGTGCTTTTCCTGCCTTTATGCGGCTGCGAAAAAAGGCTCAGCAAATATTCGTACACGGATATGACCGTGTTTGACACCCAGACCGTTATAGTAGGATGGGATACAGACAAAGCTTCTTTTGACGAAAAAGCGGAAGCGGTCATGCAGGAGCTTACCCGTCTGCACCGTCTGTACGACATTTACAACACCCACGACGGAATAAACAATCTGAAAACCGTAAACGACAACGCAGGCAAGACCGCGGTTGAAGTGGACGGGGATATTATCGGAATGCTGGAATACTGCATCGCGGCATATGAAGCGACGGGCGGCGCGGTAAACGCCGCTATGGGAAGCGTGACGCGGCTGTGGCATGACTGCCGGGTACAGGCTTCCGAAGACGAGGAAAATGCGCACATTCCCGATAAAGAATCGCTGGAAGCAGCCGCGGAGCATACGGATTTTTCCTGCGTCACAATCGACAAAGAAGCAGGCACGGTGTATATTTCCGACCCGCAGGCAAGTCTTGATGTGGGAGCCGTGGCTAAAGGCTACGCCACCGAGCTGTGCGCACGATTTATTGAAAGCAAAGGCTGGGACAACATGGCGCTCAGCGTTGGAGGTAATGTGCGTACCGTAGGACTTCGGGGCGACGGCGAGCCGTGGATAACGGGAGTTGAAAATCCCGTGGAAGATACGAATGGCAAGTCAGGCGACGCATATTTTTGCCGGATAAATCTTTACGGCGGTGAGGCTCTGGTGACAAGCGGCTCCTATCAGCGCTATTTCGTTGTGAACGGTGTGCGCTATCACCATATAATCGACCCCAAAACGCTTATGCCTGAAAACCGCTATCTGTCGGTGTCTGTTCTATGTACGGATTCGGGTATGGGCGACGCGCTTTCAACCGCTTTGTTCAATATGAGCGAGGAGGACGGACGGGCTGTGCTTGAAGCTATGGGTTTTGACGCCGCCTGGGTTTATCCCGACGGCACCGTTTCCTATACAGACGGTTTCGAGGAAAGGCTGCTGCCCTGAAGGCGCAATTCGGATGATGAAATGCAGTAATACGGGGATTCTGCGGGGCTCCGCCCCAAGACCGGATAGATATATGCGAGGCGCTGCCTCGACTCTGTCGGGGCTCCGCCCCTGACCCCGGCTCAGGGTGCTTTTTAGAGAAAAGCACCCCGAGACCCAGAAAAACTCAAATAGGATAAAGGAAAACTGTATTTTCAAGGCGCGCCGGAAGGTGCGCTTTGTTTTTAGGATTATAGATATTGAATTCAGACTTGATTATTGGCCGATAAAAATATGGAGAATCAAAACCACCGGCAAAGCCGGTGGCATGCTTGAGGCTGAAAGCCGTTTCCGGCGTTTCGGTTTAAAACCCACCGATACTTCCGACATTTGCAAGTTTGCCC
>JBJDYY010000179.1:0-11295 GCA_051867715.1 Candidatus Avispirillum sp. | reverse complement strand
CCTGCGGCGATGATATACACGCTGCGCGTGATGATATGCCATTGCCCTCGCAATGAATAAAAAATCTCGTTCCGAAGAACGAGATTTTTTTGGCCCGCCCGACAGGATTTGAACCCGTGGCACCCGGAATCGGAATCCGGTGCTCTATCCAGCTGAGCTACGGGCGGACGGATATGGGCAATATGCAGTATACCACAACGGAGCAAAAAAGTAAATAGATACCGACTATTTTTACGATTTATTTGAAATTCGCTCAAATGTATGCTATACTGTATCTGTTACTTTTTACAAAGGACTGTTTTGATGAAAAAAGAAATCATAACCGACAGTGCAGCCGGGACACAGGCCTGCGGGGCAAGTCTCGCAAAAGCGCTTTCGGAGCATGACAGCGGCGAAAAGTATTTCGTCTGCCTGTACGGCGACCTGGGGGCGGGAAAGACGGCTTTCGTCCGCGGCTTTGCCTCCGTGCTCTCCCCCGGCAGCAGGGTGAAAAGTCCCACTTTTACCGTGGTAAACGAGTATCTGGGAGGGTCTGTTCCTCTGTATCATTTCGACCTGTACAGGCTGGAGGATGACGGCGACGGACTGTACGGAATAGGCTTTGACGACTACACGGCAAACGGACATTGCATCCTTGAATGGAGCGAGTTTCTGCCGGAGGTGCCCGAGGGAGCCGTCCGCGTCACCATTGAAAAGCTCGGTGAGGAAAAGCGAAAGATCACGGTGGAATTCTGATATTTTTGACATTTGTAAAACATTTGTAAAAATCGGCTGTAAAATAGCGGCAAAACTGCCGCATATGCCGCAAAAAGGTAAAAACTATGCTTATACTTTCCGTTGATACAACAGCGGTGGTCTGCTCCGCCGCACTCAGCCGCGACGGCACAACTCTGTGTGAATGTACCGTAAATTCCGGCAACACCCACAGCGTTACCCTGCTGCCCATGATAGAGCAGCTTCTGCGCTTCTGCAGTTTATCTCTCGATGACATCGACGCTTATGCCGTTTCCGTAGGTCCCGGCTCCTTTACGGGAGTGCGCATCGGAGCCGCCGCGGTAAAGGGGCTGGCTTTTGCAAAAAACACGCCCTGCATACCCGTTCCCTCACTTGAGGCACTTGCCTATAATCTTGCGGGACATCGCGGCATCATCTGCCCTGCCATGAACGCAAGGCGCGGACAGGTATACACCGCCCTGTTCAGAAGCGACGGCAAAAATCTCGAGCGACTGCACCCCGACTCCGCCCTTGAGGTGTCCCTCCTTGAAAAGCTGCTGTCCGAATATGACGAAGATATTTATTTCTGCGGCGACGGCTATGAGCTTGTGTGCAGTCTTTCAAAAAACGAAACCCCCGAAAGGCTTCGTCTGCAAAGCGCGGCCTCTGTTGCCGCCGTTGCACGGAAGATATGGGACGAAACAGAGGACAAAAGCGTGTTTTCCCCCGACGCCCTTGCTCCCGTTTATCTCAGAAAGCCGCAGGCACAAAGAGAGCGTGAGGAGCGCCTCGGAATAAGCGGCGAATCATGACAACCGGCAAAGCCGGTGGTATGCTATGCAGCTGTAAGCCGCTGCCGGCGGCAGGGCTAAAGCCCACCGATACTACCGACTTTTGCAAATTTGCCCCACAGCCGCAAATGCGGCGGGATACTTTCGCCTCCCTTGTGTAAAGGGAGGTGGCACGGCGTATGCCGTGACGGAGGGATTGTCTCACCGTGCTTTTCAAAACAATCCCTCAGTCGCCTTCGGCGCCAGCTCCCCTTACACAGGGGAGCCTCCGCTGCGGCGGGACTTTTAAGCGGCAAAAGCCTCTTTCGAACCGCCTCGTTAGCAGGTGGGTTTCGGAAGACCAGCAAAATCGGCACTTGCCGAATACCGTCGGAATACTGCCGACATTCAAAAAATCAGCAAACAATTTTTCTCTCAGCGAAAGGACAGATACAATGACACAGAAAATTGCCGTTGCAAGCGATCACGGCGGATACGAACTGAAGCTCGAAATTCTTAAACACCTCAAGGAGCGCGGCGTGGAATACGAGGATTTCGGCTGCGACAGCGCCGTAAGCGTAGATTACCCCGACTACTGCATTCCCGCCTGCAAGGCGGTGCTTGAGGGCAGATGCAGCCGCGCCGTGCTTATTTGCGGCACTGGAATCGGCATGAGCATGTGCGCCAATAAAATACGCGGCATCAGAGCCGCCCTTTGTTCCGACACCTTCAGCGCAAGAATGACGCGTATGCACAACGATGCAAACGCTCTGTGCATGGGTGCGCGTGTAATCGGCGCGGGTCTTGCCTGCGATATAGTCGATCTTTTCCTTGACACGGAGTTCGAGGGCGGACGGCATATTACACGCATAAATAAAGTAATGGACGCCGAAAACCTGTAAGCGACGCCCCCTTCGAGAGAGCGGATTTGCGGCGCCCCGCATTGATTTTTACCGTTTCGGCAAGGCGCCGCTGTTGACTTTGAGACAGCGGTGTGCTATATTTATTTACGAAAATTACAAAGTATTAAAAGGAGCATATATAATAATGTTCGGAGTTAATGTTACCGACTATGACAGAAAGGTCTATGAGGAAGAGCTCAGGGATTTTCTGCCCGACAAAATCATAGATGTGCATGTTCATATCTATAAGGAAGAAATGCAGCGTCATGTTGCCACCGACCGCAAAGGCTGTGTAAACTGGCCTCACATGGTAGCGCCCGATCTCACTATTGAGGATATGAAGCAGTCCTTTTCCCAGATGTTTCCGGGGAAGGATGTAAAAGCGGTTATCATGGGTATGCCCACCTGCAGGCTGGACGAGGTGAACAAATATGTTCTTGACTGCTCAAAGAAAGAAAACCTCCCCGCCCTTTTCTGCACCAACTGGGACACTACGAAAGACGAAATCCGCAATGCAATGAAGGCCGGTTTTTACGGCATAAAGCCCTATCTGAACAACTCCCCCTCTTACATACCCGCAAACGAAGTGCGCATCTTCGATTTCCTGACTCACGAGCATCTTGAGGTTATGGATGAGCTGGGCGGCATCGTAATGCTGCACATTCCCCGCTCTCTCAGGCTTCGGGACCCCGTAAACCTTGCGCAGATGATGGAAATTGAGGAAAAGTACCCCAACGCAAAAATTATTATCGCCCATATAGGCAGAGCATATGTGCCCTCCGACATCGGAGACGCCTTTGAGGTGCTGAAGCATACAAAGAATATGATGTTCGACTTTACGGCAAACACACTGACCCTTGCCATGGAAAAGTGCATTGAAGCGGTGGGCACGAAGCGTCTTATGTTCGGCTCCGATATGCCCATAACGAAAATGCGTATGTACCGCATATGCGAGGACGATCACTATGTCAATGTAGTGCCCCGCGGCGCATACGGCGATGTTTCGGGAGACCCCAATATGAAAGAGGTGGACGACGCTTCTCAGATGACCACCTTCATGTACGAAGAACTGCGCGCTTTCAAAAAATGCGCACAGGAATTAAAGCTTTCCCGCGAGGATGTAAACGATATTCTGTACGCCAACACCGCAAGGCTGTTCGGGATGGGGAATTGAGAATTGAGAATTGAGAATTGAGAATTGAAAATTGAAAATTGAAAATGGAAAGTAGATAATCGAAAGGAGAACGGAAAAATGAAAAAAATAAAAATCGGATTTCTTCCCCTGTATATAAAGCTGTACGACGACTGCGGGCTTGACATAAGAGACAGACTTGAAGCCTTCTATGAAAAGCTTTGCCGTCGGTTTGAGGAGCTTGGCTTTGAGGTTTTGCGCAGTCCCTTCTGCCGCATAAAAAGTGAGTTTGAAGAAGCGGTCTCCCGCTTTGAAAGCGAAAAAGCCGACTGCATCGTCACATGGCACGCGGCATATTCCCCCTCTCTTGAATCAATAGATGTGCTGGCAAATACAAAGCTTCCCATCGTGGTGCTTGACACCACAGAGACCTACGATTTCAGCCCTACGCAGGACTGCGGAGAGATAAACCTCAATCACGGAATCCACGGCGTAATGGATATGACGAATATGCTCAGCCGCCGCGGCAAAGCCTACGCGATCGCCGCAGGTCACTTCCCCGCCTCCGATGTGGTGGAGCGCGCCGCAAGACTTGCTCGCGCAGCAGCAGGAGCCGCATCTCTCAGCGGCAGCAAGGTAGGTACCATCGGCGGAAGCTTTGACGGAATGGGAGATTTTCTCATTTCCGACGGGGAGCTTCTGGAGCGTTTCGGCGTTACCGCCGTTTATTCAAACGGCAAGGAGCTTACAGAGCTTCGCAACGCAGTAAGCGAAGAAGAAATCGACGCGGAAATCGAAAAGGACCATGTCTCTTACAGAGTTCTCGCTCCCTTCAGCCGCGAAAGCCACGCAAAGACCGTGCGCAACTGTCTTGCCGTAAGACATTGGCTTGAAAAGCACTCCCTTGACGCCTTTACCGTCAACTTCCGCGAAATACGCCCCGAAAACGGACTTACCGTTATGCCCTTTATGGAAGCCTGCAAGGCACTGGAGCGCGGAATCGGCTATGCCGGCGAGGGCGACGTGCTGACCGCGGCAATTACGGGAGCACTGATACGCGGCTTTGAAACCGCCACCTTTGTGGAGATCTTCTGCCCCGACTGGGAGCATAACACCCTGTGCCTGTCCCATATGGGAGAGTTCAACCCCGCTCTTTCCGCAGAAACGCCCGAAATCAAGGAAATTCCCTTTGTGTTCGGCGACGCGGAGGATCCGGTAGTCTGCTACGGCAGATATAAGGCGGGCAGCGCGATATTCGTAAATGTATTCAAAGGTGAAAAAGACTACAAAATGCTTATCTCCCCCGTTGAAATGCAGCCTGCGGAAAAAGACAATTTCGTGGGCACCGTCCGCGGATGGATGAAGCCCCCCGTGCCCGTTGCAGATTTTCTCGAAGCCATTTCCGAGGCAGGCGTCACCCACCATTCCTCCCTTGTTTACGGCGCAACGGTAAAGGAGCTTGAATTCTTCGCAAAGCTTCTGGGACTTGAAACCGTTATCGTTAAATAAAAGATAAAATGAAGCAAAAAAGAAGCCGCAGGCGGCTTCTTTTTTTGCATTTGCATAAAATTCGCTATTTTCTGCAATTGTATAAATCTCTCATGCCCTCTGCCGCAGGCAAAGTGCGGCATTCTTTCACATCGTATGTACGGATAAAATCCCCGGCATCCGCGCCCATATCCGTATATTTTTTCAAAAGCATGGCGGCAGCGTGCGCGTCGCTGCCCGCGTTATGGTGACTGAGGTCAATTCCGAAGCGCGAGCACATGGTGTCAAGGCGGTGATTGGGAAAATCGGGGCACATTCTGCGACCCATACGGCAGGTGCATACATAGGGAAAGTGCCGGGGAGACTGAGTACCGTAAGCTTTCAGACATTTTGACAGCACACCCATATCAAAAGGAGCGTTGTGCGCCGCAAGTATTCCGCTTTCCATAAGCGGCCGCACAGCCTCCCAGACTTCGGGAAAAGTCGGGCTGTCCGCTACATCGGCGGGAGAAATGCCCGTAAGCTCCACATTGAACCGAGCAAACCAAGTCTGCGGGTCAATGAGAGTGTAAAACTCCTCCGCAACGCTTCCCTTTTCAAGCACGGTAATACCCAGCGCGCTCATCCTGTCATTCAGGGAGTTGGGCGTTTCCACATCAAATACGATAAATCTGTCCGCCATATCAAACAGGAATCTTGAATACCGCTTTTTTCACCTTGTCTGCCTTGTAGTGCAGACCGGGCCGGTGCGCGTCGCAAGGGGCAAAATAGGCAAAAGTGCCCTCCGTCGCCCATATGGTGGCATAGTAGCCTCCGCAGCAGTCAAAAAGCTCGTAGTCGCCGGCCTCATCGTATCCGGAGCCGCCGCTGACCATTTCAATTGACGCGCCGTCCATACGCTCGTCTCCAGAAATAACCACCTGAAGGTCGGCGTATCTTCTGTGCGCCTCCCATTTATCGGGAGACGGATAAGGCTCATACTCGCTGATGTTTACGAAAACTCCGTCGGAAAGCTCTGTGCGTCCCGCAGGAAGTGCCGAAAGATCGTTATTCTCAATAAAATCGCACACCGTTTTTATTGCAGGGCAAACGCCTGAGTAGCTTTTCAGGTTTGAAAGTTTGTCACAGAACATATTAGCTCCTTACTCCTCGCCGCTGTCCTCGGCGGGCACATAGTCAAGATAGTCCAAAACCGCGTCCATAGAGGTCTTGTCCGTAAAGTATACCATGGTGGAATTTTCCGGAGAGTAGTATACACAGCTCTCAATACCCTCTCCGCCGTCCGAGTCGGTGGTGCTTTGCACAAAGGTCTTGCCTATGCGGAGCGTATAGGAAGTCTCCTCGCTGCCCGTGTAATCGTTGCCGTCCTCGTCCGTATAGGTGGTGGAAGCGGAATAGGTCACGGTGATCTTGCCGGTGCCGTCGGAAATACCGTACTGCTCCGCCATCTCCGCGCTGTCTGCGTAATAGTCCGCCCTGCCCGTAAGGTTCAATACCTTAACATAGCTCAGAAGCTCCTCAATTCCGTCTGCGTCCGTAATCTCATTGGAAGTGCCGTCTGCGTTTTCAATATAAATTGATTTCACATCGTCGGCAGTAACGCCGTCAGCCGTAAGAGAAAAGCTTTCGCTTTGACACAGGCTGTCAAGCGTTCCGGTAAGAGAAGAAGCCACGCTTGTCTCCGCAAGATAAATAATATCGTCGCCGCTTACAGTGAAATACTGACAGTCCTTATAGCTGTTTACGGAGCCGAAAGAGTAGCTTGCCGAGGTACCGTCGGAGAACCTTGCCTCAGCATATACAGCCGGGTCGTCGAGCCCGTACTCCGACAGCTCTCCCTGATCGTCGGGATCAACCTGTGCGCTTGCGGAGATCTTTGCAAGAGTCTGAGCCATATCGGACAGCTTGTCCTGATTTACGGGGAAATTTGCGTCTCCGTCATATACCCACCTGTCATTCTCGTAGGTAAAAGAAAGGTCACCGGCGGAGGAGCTTACCGAAAGCTTAGTCACCGTAAGACCCGATTTATCAATAACGGTAACAGAGGTGTCCTCCTCCTCTTTTTCCTCGTTTGCCCGATTCCAATGCTTCAGCGCTGCGGTGCCCCCCATAAGGGCACCCAGCACTGCAAGCATTACAACACAGGTAATTATCTTTTTCAGATTATTCTTTTTCATTTGTATAAAGTCTTACTTTCTGCGCCGCAGCGCCCAAACTACAATACCTATGGCAATAATTACTACGGGGATTACTCCGCAGGCTACACTTACAAAAGTACGCATCTGACTTGCCGTTACGGTAACGGTACTGCTCTTTATCTCCTTACCTATAAGGGACACACCGGTGCTCTTTTCGCAGGTTTTTGTAAGCACCTTGGTAAACAAAGCGGCATTGCCGGTTCCGCTTGCGTAAGACGCGTCAAAGGCGCCGGGGCTTGCGAACCATATAAGCTCGCCCTGCGCTTCTCCCGTATCGCTCATAAGAACGGACTGGTAAGCCAGAGTGTACTGACTCTGGGGCACATCCTCGTCGGGGTTGCCGTCTCCGTCCTCATCTCTGAAAACATAGGCTTTATCGGAGGTGTTCAGCAAAGCATATGTTTCCACATCGGGAGCATTATCCTCCTCGCCGTCCTCTGATTCCTCATCACCTGTTGACATATCCGCAGTAGTTATGGCATGGCCGTAGGGCATATAGAAATAGTAATTTGTGCTGTCAAGCTCTGAAGTAATGCCGTTGCCCGTAATATCTGCAAGAAGGTAATTGATATAATTGTAATAATGGGAGTCATCGTCCTCTATTATCTGCTCCTCAATGGCGGTAAGTCCCATATACTTGCACAGTCCCGCAAGATTGGGCATAGTTTGCGCCGAATAAGTGCCGATAAAAGTGCTGAGCATAACGGTGCCGCCGCCCTGAATATAAGCCTTCAGTGCATCTGCCTCCTCGGCGCTTATGTCGGCGGAGGGAATGTTGATTATAACGCATCTTGCGTCCTCAGGAACGCTTGTGCTCTCCCCGCTCTGAAGCGCAAGGGACTTAAGCTCAACATTTTCGTCCGTGGCAATTTTGCCGAAGCCGTCGTCACCTATCTCCGTCTCCCCGTGACCCGTAAGGCAGTAAACTATGGGAAGCGTTTCCTGCATTACATAGTCAATAGCGCCCGTAATCTCGTTTTCCGCAAAGAAATACTCGGTAGCCGAGGGAAGAGTCTGACCGTAAGCGGCATAGTAATTATACATCTGCTGATACTCGCTGCGGGACATATACTGACCCTCATAGCCGCTCATCTCGCACATAAACATTTCGTCGGCGTCAACGCTCTTTGAGCGTCTTTCGCTGCCGTCGCTGTTTACAGAGGTTATTTTCACCGTGTTTTCCCCGGCAGACTCGTCCATAACATTGCTGTTAATAAGATCCACGGTTTTTACCGTAATATGAGAGCTTGCCTCGGCATATCTTTCAAGTATGCCGGAAATATAACCCGTATCGGCGGTAGCACTGCTGTCGCTGCTGTCCACATAATGCGTTATTTCAATATCCACATCCAGCCGCTTCAGAATATCCCGCGTCTCGTCTCCGATTGTCATAAGATGATTGGGAGTGCTGTCGGGGCGGAGGATTGATTCCGGAAGCTGCGCCACAAGCAGATTAAGAGCAATCACAATCGCAAGTGCAATAACCGAAACGATTATTGAAAAGCTGCCGGCACGGAAGGCTTTTTTATTGAAATTACCTGATTTTTTCATTGTTCTGCCTCCCCTCAGCTCCAGCGCCGTCTCTCAAAAGACTGCACCGTAAAGAATACGAACAGCGCCGCCGCGCTGAGATAATAGAGCGCGCAAGTCCAGTCGGGATAGCCGTAGCCTATATCGTAAATACGGCTGAATATGCTGACCGCACCTGCCACCGCACCCCAGAAGCCGGTAAGCGACGAGGTCACATTGCCGATAATATACAGTATTATAATAACGGCAAGGCTTGTAAGCGCCGATATCATCTGGCTTTCAAACAGGGTGGACATAAACATGCATATGGCAATAACGGCGCACCCCGCAAGAAAATATGTGCCTATGCCGATATAGCACATAAGATAGGGGATTTCTGCGTCAGTCAGAACCTCCAGCAGCAGGGGGTAGAAGCAGAACACTGCACACGGAATGGCAAAAATCGTGCAAGCCGCAAAATACTTGCCAAGCACCACCTGAGTTCCCGTTATGGGAAGCGAATAGAGAAGCTGATCCGTTTTGTTGTGCCTCTCCTCGGAAAACAGTCTCATGGTAAGCAGGGGTACGAACAGAAGCGACCAGAAAACGGCGCTTATGAGAGCATATTCAACATGCGCACTGCCGTAACCGTCGCTGCGGAAATTGTTAAGCCAGAAAAACACATTGACAACGCCGAATACTATGGCAATAAACAACGGCGCCGCGACTCCTCTCATAGAGGAGCGGAATTCTTTTCTGAAAACTGCGCCCATTATCTGTCACCGTCCTTTCCGGTATCCTGCGCCTCGCCGTCGGAGGCGTCCGCATTGTCTGCGTCCGAGCCCGTATCGGTGTCTCCGTCAGCCTTAGCGGCATTATCCGCGTCGGCAGTATCTTCATCCGCTCCGCTGTCGGCACCGTCACCGCCGCCGTTCTCCTCAACTTCAAGGAGCACGGGGCTCTCGTCGTCCTCGTCGGCGTATACCTCGGTATAGTACGCCGCGCCCTTGTCGGAATCGACCTTTATCTTCTTCCTGCCGTGACCTCTCGCCTCCCGCTCCAGCTCTTTCTGTGCGGCGTAAGCGGCGCCCGCGTCAAGGCTCTCGCCCGCAAGATTTATAAACACATTTTCCAAAGTGTCGTCCTCGCCCACAAGGCTGTCAATATCGTCGCTTGCCACCACCTTGCCGCGGGAGATCATAATAACATAGTCGCATACAGCGCTGATTTCCTGCAGTATATGGCTGGAAAGGATGACCGCATGATCTTCCTTCAGAGACACGATAAGCTCCCTGACCTCGATTATCTGCAAGGGGTCAAGACCTACCGTAGGCTCGTCCAGAATAATGTACTCCGGGTCTCCCAGAATTGCCTGAGCAATACCCACTCTCTGTCTGAAGCCCTTTGAAAGATTGCGGATAAGCCTGTCCGCCACATCAAGTATACCGGTCTTTTTCATGACCTCCTCTATCTTTTCGTAAAGCTCATCCCTGCCGATTTTTTTGGCTCTGCCCACGAATTCCAGATACTCAAGAGGGGTCATATCAGTGTAAAGGGGCGGCAGCTCCGGCAGATAGCCGATACGCTTTTTGGCCTCCACAGCCTCGTCGTAAATGTCGTAGCCGTCCACCAGCACCTGACCGGATGTGGGGGCAAGACAGCCGGTGATCATATTCATGGTAGTGGACTTTCCTGCGCCGTTTGGACCCAGAAAGCCGTAGACCTTCCCTTTTTCCACCGTAAAGTTTACGTCGCGCACAGCGGGTATGGCGCCGTAATTCTTGCACAGATTTTTAACTTCTATCAAAACCTGTTCCTCCCGTATATTTCGGCGCATACACGCCTTAATATGTTAATTATATCACCCGCAAATAAAAAATGTGCGGTTTTTAGTAATTATTTACAATTTTTCATAACTTTTTTACTCTGCCGCCCTGATATTTCCGCCCCCGCAAAGCATAGAATATTCGGGGGCACGGTCTGCCGTCAGCGGCTTTAACCCCATATTTATCAAAAATACTTCAAAAATACCTACTTTTCATTGCAAAAAGCAAAATTATGTAGTATACTATATTTTGTAAAAAGATTGCTGTACAACCGACAGAAAGGAGCAGAGGGCTATGCATTGGCATTTCGGAATGCGCAAGGACATCGGTATAGACCTTGGCACCGCTACGGTTCTCGTCTATGTACAGGGCAAGGGGATCGTTCTGAAGGAACCCTCCGTGGTAGCCATAGACAGAAACACCGACAAAATATTAAAGGTCGGCAGAGAAGCTCAGATGATGCTCGGCCGTACCCCCGGAAATATAACCGCCATAAGACCGCTGAGAGACGGAGTTATCAGCCAGTACGAATACACTCTGCGCATGATACAGTACTTCATCAAAAAAGCATGCGGCAACGCCTTTTTTGCTCCGCGGGTCATAATCTGCGTGCCCAGCGGCATCACCGAGGTTGAGGAGCGTGCGGTGGTTGACGCCGCCACACAGGCGGGAGCCAAGAACACCTACCTTATAGAGGAGCCGGTGGCAGCCGCCATCGGAGCGGGCATTGACATTTCCACCCCCAACGGGCATATG
>JBJDYY010000178.1:0-11374 GCA_051867715.1 Candidatus Avispirillum sp. | reverse complement strand
CGGCAATTTCCCCAATCAGATAAAGCTTGCAAACGCTTCTCTGCCCCTGTTTGAGACTATCCCCACACGGGAGGGCTACGCTTTCCGCGGCTGGACTACCGACTCTGCAGCGCAGACAGCCGTTTATACGGCGGGCGACACCTTTAACGAAAGTATTTCAACACCCGCAACGCTGTACGCTGTATGGAAAAGCACAGCGCCTGCCGCACCGATAATCGAGTCCGTAACTCCGACTTCCGCCTCAATTTCCGACACCGGCGAAATCAGCTATACAATGATTGCCGTCGGAGAAGGACTCAGCTACTCCTGGAGCTGCACCGGAGAACTTCCGGCAGGCGTTAATGTGACCGGCACCGACACACAGGCGCTTACGGTCACTGTTCCCGAAAAGCTGAAATCCGGGTTTATGGCGTCCTTTGTCTGCACCGTCACCTCCGAGGGCGGTACCGCCGTATCCGACCCCGTCACCCTTACGTACACAACAACATATGTTGCAGGCGATATTAACGGCGACGGCAAGGTAAACGGCAAGGATCTTACAAGACTTATGAAGCGCCTTGCTGACGAAAATACGGAAGCTGTCTCCGCTGCCCTTGATGTAAACGGCGACGGAAGCATTAACGCCTTAGACATTAACATACTTATGCGCTATATAGCGGGCGCAGATGTTACCATATACTGATTTTATAATTATAAACACATCACAGCACGCAAAACGCGGCAAGGAAGGACCCCAGGACAAATGACTAAAGAAAAAATACTCTCACTTCTTGACGAAATAAAAGCGGCAGACAGCTCCCCCGACAGCGTAAAGCTGCCCCGAGGCACCGTATATCTTGACTATGACCGCGTGCTTTGCAGACCGGGAGGACGGGGAGACAGCCGTTTCCCTTATGAGCGCGACGGACTTGTGGTATGGGTTCATTCCGACGGCTATATAGATGCCTGCGAATCCGTATTCAGCATTTTCCGCACCTGTAATTTCGGCGAGGAATCTCCCGTCAGCTTCTTCGGCGGACTTATGAGGGAGGACGGCACATATTTTCCCGTTTCCGTAACGGGAGCCTCCCGTCAGCTTTTTGAAGAAGGCGTAGACCGCTGCACCGTATACAGTCTGAAGCACGCCGTGTCCGTTGCCGACACACCGGATGTCATATTTACCCTGCGCACACATGTAGACGGCAAAAAACACATTCACTTTTCCCTGTCTGCCGTAAACAAGAGCGACAGAGAGCAGAAGATTTATCTTGCTTCCTTTATGGAGGCTCTGCTGCGCTTCAACGAATCCGAGACCTTCTGGCAGCGTATGTCAAAGTACGGACGCAGAGAGGGCGACGGCTGCTATGTGCTTGAAAGCCGCAACGGCGACTCCGATATGCTGGTTATAAACCGCCGCATTACCGAAGGCACGGCGGACTTTACAAGCTACACCACCGCGAGAGGCGATTTTCTGGGTGCAAAGGGGCTTGCCATTTCCGCTTCCGAATCCCTGAAGAGCGGACGCATTGAGCGCGCTTCGGACCGCACCTCCACCACCGACCTGCCCTGTTGCGCGGAAATTCACCTCATTACACTTGCAGCAGGTCAGTGCGCAAACATTGAATACGAGTTGACCGTGTGCCACCGTAAGGGCAGCGAGACCGCATATATAGGCAGTTTTACCGACATTGACACGGTAGAAAATGAGCTTGAGGCTGCGGAAAAGGCGGAAGCAGGCGATTTTGACAACATTAAAATCCGTTTTGCAGACTGGAAAGACGGAAAGCTGAGAGCGGCTGCCATGAACCGTTTCCTGCGCAGTGTACAGAAGCAGACCTCTTTCTGCGCACACGGCAAAAACTATGCGGGAGCATATCTTGGCATACGCGATGTTTTCCAGCAGCTTGAAGGCGCGCTTATCTGGCAGCCTGAAATCAGCCGCGAGAAAATAGTCTATGCGCTTAACAACATTCTGACTACGGGCAGACCTCCCCGTATGTTCTCAGTTCCCTCCGATCCCGCCGACCCCGATGTAGCAATCCCCGTTTGTCTTGAAAAGTACATTGACCAGGGCGTTTGGATAATCTCTACAATATATACATATCTCTCCTACACGGGCGACTGGTCGATTCTGGACGAAAAGTGCAACTATATTGACGCTCCCGACGAAGCGTGGTGCGACGCGCACAAGACGGGAGAAGTTACAAGCGTGCTTGAGCATCTCATACGCATTATGGGATACCTTGAGTCAAATATTGATCATGAATACGGCACTGAGTGCATGAAAGTGCTGTTCGGCGACTGGAACGACGCCGTCGACGGTCTTGGCAGGACGGATGACCCCGACCGTGAGTTCGGCAGCGGTGTTACGGTTATGGCAACTCTCCAGTTCTACCGCAACTGCCATGAGATGATTGAGATACTGTCCCATGTGGGCGGCTACGGCGAGCTTTGCGACCGTTATGCAAAGGAAGCCGCAAACATCGAAAAGGGTCTTGACAAGTACGCCATTGACACTGACGCAGAGGGTCACAGACGCATAGTCCACGGCTGGGGTGACAAGCTGTCCTACAAAGTAGGCTCTTACTGCGACCCCGACGGCAAATCCCGTTTCAGCCTTACTCCCAACGCTATATGGGCAAACACCGGCTTTATCCGCCGCGATCCCACTTTGAAAGAAAGCCTTATGGAGTGCTTTGACGCCGTCAGCTCAAAATACGGTCTCAAAACCTTTGACAAGCCTTTCCCTCCGGACTGCAAAGGAGTGGGCAGAATAGTGAATATTCTTCCGGGCACCTACGAAAATTGCTGCGCATATGCACACGGCAGTCTGTTCGGCGCTCTTGCCATGTTTGAGATAGGCGAAAGCCGCCGTGCATGGGAGGAAATTGAAAAAACAGTTGTTATCACCCATGACAACTGCACCATGACCACATTCGTTATGCCTAATTCCTACTGCGAAAACGCCGAGTTCAATATGGACGGCGAATCCCTGGGCGACTGGCATACGGGCAGCGGCACCGTTCTCGTCAAGGGTATGATACGCTGCGGCTTCGGAATTGCACCCGATCTGTCGGGGCTCAGAATTCAGTTCCCCGCTTATTTCCCCGCCCGCAGCGGTGAAATCACCGTGCCCGTAAGAGACGCTGTTGTTCACATCGAATACGAGGACATGGGCGCAGGCAAACGCACCATATCCGTAGACGGAGCCGACTATACGGAGCAGTTCGACAGCCTTATGAATATCCCCGTGCTGTTTATTGAATCCGACAAGCTGCACGGAAATATAAACATCAGGATAACTGACTGACATAATTAAGGGGCTCCGCCCCTTGACCCGATGAGCACAAGCGAGGCTCCGCCTCGCGCTCCGCTTAGAACCTTTTTTGAGAAAAAGGTTCTAAGGACTCCAAAAAACTTTTGCTCTGATACGGCAATAAAGCGACCCAACGCAGGGGTGCCGCGTAGGCGGCAAGCGAGAAAAAGCACAGAAGAAAGTAAACTCTCTTCTGTGCTTTTTCTATCGCTTTACGGACGGTGAAACCGTCCGCCCCTGCGGTTAAATGTTCAGTCTGCAATTCTTATTTTCTGTGGGTAGCAACAAGTCTGCTATCGACACGCTCATTAGCGTTGCTTTATTTCTGTAACGAGACTTGAAACTTAGGCTGACGGTACAGGCTCCTTTTTACTTAGTCGAATGTGTTATGCTCTTTCAACGCAACGCTTTGCAGTTGCCAACGTGTCGAGAAAAGGGGAGAGATTCTAAAGAGAGGGGAGAAGATACATCGTCTCCCCTCTCTTTAGCCGGTCGGGGAGGCTCGGAGGGGCTGCTGACGGGACAGCAGTCCCTTCGAATCTTTCTCCCTTTATTTCTGTCAGCTAATAATCAAATCTGAAAATGCATACTTATACGCTGATTTTGAATCTTTATGAATTTATCGACAAAATTCCCGAAAAGTTGCAGGGCGAAAAACGGGCAAAAACGGGCCAAAAACGCTCAAAATGCGTGTCTTTTTTTGTCGACGGATTTTTCCGAGTGCGGGTCAGCGGGAGAAAAGCGAAAAACGGGGAGAAATTTTTATTATATTTGATACACAAACAACTGTCTATGAAGAATACCCTGCCGAAATTTTTGCCGGCTTTCTTGCCGGCTTTCAATTAGTTTTCAGAAATATGAGAATATTAGTTATTTCGACGCATAATTTACACATTGTTTACATTTTAATTTTATGTAAATAATTTGTATTTATTTTGAAAACAATTCACTGAAATTTGACTAAAAAGCAAAAAGATGCGCCGCCCTGCTTGACATAATCCCAAATTTCATTATAATAGTATATTGCCTTAATTTGCATTTTGTGCAAGTAATTATTATCAGAACGGACAAAAGACCGGTGCGCGCACGGCGGACACGCTGTTTACCGGAAGACTCGGCGGAACCTTTTCGGATGCTTTTCCTGAGTCTTCTACGTAGGCTTTAACGGAGACTTATCCATAGCCATTACGGAAGTATTTACGGAGACTTACCGCAGACCTTTACGGGGGATTTACGAAACCTCCGTAAGGCTTTCCGAGCCTTCCCCTTAACTTTCAGCAAAGCCGGCAGCAGAGCTTTCCACTGTTTCTGCCGAGCCTGATCTTTGAAAGTGCGCCGACTGTCTTACCGTTCAATAGATTGGAGTGATAACCCGATGGTCAAACCCCAGACTGTGGGCAGCAAAACGAGAATGAGCTTCTCGAAGATCAACGAGGCGATTGACCTTCCCAATCTGCTTGAAGTACAGAAGGATTCCTTCAAGTGGTTTATGGAAGAGGGTCTGATGGAGGTACTGCGCGATGTTTCCCCCATCACCGACTACACCGGAAATCTCTTTATTGAATTCGTAGACTACTCCTTCGATCAGCAGCCCAAATACCCTGTGGAGGAATGCAAGGAGAGAGACGCAAACTACGCGGCTCCCCTGAAGGTCGCCGTCAGACTTACCAACCGTCTTACCGGTGAGGTAAAGCAGTCCGACATATTTATGGGCGATTTCCCCATTATGACGGACACCGGTACCTTCGTTATCAACGGCGCGGAGCGCGTTATCGTGTCTCAGATCGTCCGTTCCCCCGGAATCTACTACGACAGTTCCATCGACAAATCCGGCAAGAAGCTTTTCAGCTCCACCGTTATTCCCTACCGCGGCGCGTGGCTTGAGTACGAGACTGACGCAAACGATGTGTTCTATGTCCGCATAGACAAGAACCGTAAACTGCCCGTGACCGTGCTTATCAGGGCGCTGGGTATTGAGACTCCCGCCCAGATAAAGGAATATTTCGGAGACGAGCCCAAGCTTGCCGCTACTCTTGAAAAGGACGAGTGCGAAAGACTTGCAATAGAGTCCAATTCCTCCATCCGCGACGAAGCGCTGAAGGAAATATACAAAAAGCTCCGTCCCGGTGAGCCCGCTATCGTTGAAAGCGCGGAGATACTTCTCAACAACCTTTTGTTCGACCCCAAGAGATACGATTTGTATCCCGTGGGCAGATACAAGTACGACAAGAAGCTGTCTCTGGGCGCCCGCATTGCAGGCTTTGATCTTGCGCGCCCCGTAGCTGACGCACGCACCGGAGAAATCCTGTTTGAGGAGGGTCACCATCTGACCCGCGAAGACGCTATGGCTGTTGAGCACGCCTGCGTTGACACCGTATATCTGCGTCTTGAGGACGCGGGTGAGGTAAAGGTGTTCACCAACGGCGCAGTTTACGCCGCAGATGTTATCGGCGAGGATCTGTCCGACATCGGCGCCTCCGAAAAGGTGCAGTACAGCGTACTGCGCGAGATAGTCGAGGAGGCAGGCGGCGACATCGACGAGATAAAGAATATTGCAAAGCGCCGTATCCACGACCTTTGTCCCACTCATATCACCCCTGCGGACATTCTTTCTTCTATTAACTATCTTACCTGCCTGTCCCACGACATCGGCACCACGGACGACATCGACCATCTGGGCAACCGCCGTCTGCGCTGCGTGGGCGAGCTTCTTCAGAACCAGCTCCGCATCGGTCTTTCCAGAATGGACAAGATCGTCAAGGAAAGAATGAACATTCAGGACAACGAGAGCCTGACGCCCCAGAATCTTATCAATATCCGTCCAATCGTGACGGCTATCCGCGAGTTCTTCGGCTCCTCTCCCCTGTCCCAGTTCATGGATCAGAACAACCCGCTGGCAGAGCTTACGCACAAGCGCCGTATTTCCGCTCTCGGCCCCGGAGGTCTTTCCAGAGACAGAGCCTCCTTTGATGTCCGAGACGTACACTACACCCATTACGGACGCATGTGCCCCATTGAGACACCCGAAGGTCCTAACATCGGACTTATTTCCTACCTTTCCACCTACGCGAAGATTTCCAAGTACGGCTTTATCGAAGCTCCCTATCTGCGCGTGGACAAGGAGACCGGCACGGTCACTACCGATGTGGTGTATATGACCGCGGATGTAGAGGACGAATACATTATCGCCCAGGCTAACGAGCCTTTGGACGAGAACAGACACTTCATGAACCGCAAGGTCACCGCGAGAGACCGTTCCGAGATTATCGAAATCGACGCCTCAAAGGTTGATTTCATGGATGTATCGCCTAAGATGGTGGTATCCGTTGCTACTGCGTGCATTCCCTTCCTTGAGAACGACGACAACTCCCGCGCACTCATGGGCTCCAACATGCAGAAGCAGGCTGTGCCGCTTATGGTTACCGAGTCTCCTATCGTGGCAACCGGCATGGAGTACAAGGCGGCTGTAGACTCCGGCGTATGCGTGGTGTCCGATCTGTCCGGCTATGTTACCGCAGTTGATGCTTCCAGCATTACTGTTCAGGCTGACAACGGTGAAAAGAAAACCTATCATCTTATAAAATTCAAGCGCAGCAACCAGTCCACCTGCGTAAACCAGATTCCTCTGGTAAATGTGGGCGACAGAGTTGAGCCCGGTCAGGTGCTTGCCGACGGTCCCGCCACCGCAGAGGGAGAAATTTCTCTGGGTAAGAACGCTCTTATCGGCTTTATGACCTGGGAGGGCTACAACTACGAGGACGCGGTACTGCTTAACGAGCGTCTTGTCCGCGACGATGTTTACACCTCTATTCATATCGAGGAGTACTCCCACGAGGCAAGAGACACAAAGCTGGGACCTGAGGAGATAACCCGCGAGATACCCAATGTGGGCGAGGACGCTCTGAAGGATCTGGACGCCGACGGTATTATCAAGATCGGTACCGAGGTGCGCTCGGGCGATATTCTTGTAGGTAAGGTTACTCCCAAGGGAGAGACCGAGCTTACGGCAGAGGAAAGACTGCTTCGCGCAATCTTCGGCGAGAAGAGCCGCGAGGTCCGCGACACCTCTCTCAGAGTTCCCCACGGCGAATCCGGTATCATCATTGACGTTAAGGTGTTCACAAGGGAGAACGGCGACGAGCTGTCCCCCGGGGTTAACAAGGTAATAAGAGTATATATTGCGCAGAAGCGTAAGATCTCCGTGGGAGACAAGATGGCGGGTCGTCACGGTAACAAGGGTGTCGTTTCCCGCATACTTCCTCCCGAGGATATGCCCTTCCTTGCAGACGGTACTCCTCTGGACATCGTGCTGAACCCCCTGGGCGTGCCTTCACGAATGAACATCGGTCAGGTGCTTGAAGTGCATCTGGGTATCGCAGCCAAGAAGCTGGGCTGGAAGATAATGACCCCCGTATTTGACGGCGCGAAGGAGCAGGATATTACGGAGTGTCTGCGTATGGCGGGACTTCAGAGAATTGTGCTCCCCAACGAGAATGTTGACGGCAAATATCTGCTTGAGCAGGTAACCGCGGCAGACGGCACCGTAAGTTATGAGAAAATCGCCGACGATATGGAAGACAGACAGGCTTATATCGACGCTCTGCGCCGTGAAAACAGGCTGTATATCGTGGACGGTAAAACCATTCTTTACGACGGCCGCACCGGAGAAGCCTTTGATAACCCCGTAACCGTCGGTATAATGTACTACCTCAAGCTGCACCATCTGGTTGACGATAAGATTCACGCCCGTTCCACCGGACCTTACTCCCTTATCACGCAACAGCCTCTGGGCGGTAAAGCTCAGTTCGGCGGTCAGCGTTTCGGTGAGATGGAGGTATGGGCTCTGGAGGCATACGGCGCAGCATATACCCTGCAGGAAATCCTGACGGTCAAGAGTGACGATGTCACCGGACGTGTCAAGACCTACGAGGCTATCGTCAAGGGACAGAACATCCCCACTCCGGGCGTTCCCGAGTCCTTCAAGGTGCTGGTCAAGGAATTGCAGGCTCTGGCGCTTGATATTAAGGTGCTGGACAAGGACGGCAACGAAATCGAGCTGTCAAAGCTGGGCGACGACGAGGAAAGCTCCAACATGCGCCCCGACCGCTTTATTGACCGTGTACGCGACGAGGATGTGGGCGAGACCGTTACCGACGAGAGCGAGGTCTACGACGCTTACTCCGCTGAGGACTTCGGCGGTCAGGCTGACGCCGAGGGCATATTCTACGCAGATGCCGACGACGACAGCGACGGCGAATTCTGACATGAGAGACGTACCCAACAAAATTTACTGAAGAAGGTAATTTGCCGATGGAACACAATACATTTGATTCTATTAAAATCGGATTGGCATCCCCTGAGATGATACGCTCATGGTCCTACGGCGAAGTCAAAAAGCCCGAAACCATAAACTACCGTACGCTCAAAGCCGAGCGCGACGGTCTGTTCTGCGAGCGCATCTTCGGACCAACTAAGGACTGGGAATGCCTGTGCGGTAAATATAAGCGTATACGCCACAAGAACAAAATATGCGAGAAGTGCGGCGTTGAGGTCACTCAGAAAAAGGTGCGCCGCGAGCGTATGGGACACATCGAGCTTGCGGCTCCCGTTTCCCATATCTGGTATTTCAGAGCTATCCCCTCAAGAATGGGACTTCTGCTTGACATCTCCCCCCGTCACCTTGAAAAGGTGCTGTACTTTGCCGCATATATCGTTATCGACCCCGGTATGACTCCCCTTTCCAAGTATCAGCTTCTTACCGAAAAGGAGTACAGAGACTACCTGGAGCGCTACGAGAACGATTTCCGCGTAGGTATGGGCGCCGAGGCTATCAAGGAGCTTCTTGCGGAGCTTGACATCGAAAAGCTGTCCGCAGAGCTGAAAGACGAGCTGTCCCGCGCAAGCGGTCAGAAAAAGGTTCGTATTATTAAGCGCCTTGAAGTGGTGGAAGCGTTCAGAAAGTCAGGCAACAAGCCCGAGTGGATGATCCTTGACGTTATTCCCGTCATTCCTCCGGACATCCGCCCCATGGTACAGCTTGACGGCGGACGCTTTGCAACCAGCGATCTGAACGATCTGTACCGCAGAGTTATCAACCGCAACAACCGTCTGAAAAGACTTATTGACTACCGCGCTCCCGAAATCATCGTACGCAACGAAAAGCGTATGCTTCAGGAGGCTGTGGACGCACTTATCGACAACGGCCGCCGCGGCAAGCCCGTGACTGGCCCCAACAACCGTCCTCTTAAATCCCTTTCCGAAATGCTTCGCGGTAAGCAGGGACGCTTCCGTCAGAACCTGCTGGGTAAGCGTGTTGATTACTCCGGCCGTTCCGTTATCGTGGTAGGTCCTAATCTGAAGATCTATCAGTGCGGTCTTCCTAAGGAAATGGCTCTTGAACTATTCAAGCCCTTCGTTATGAAGAGACTGCACGAAACTCAGAAGGCTGCCAACATCAAGGACGCTAAGAAGAAAGTGGAAAAGGCAAGCCCGGAGGTATGGGACGCACTGGAGAATGTTATCAAAGAGCATCCCGTGCTTCTTAACCGTGCTCCTACCCTGCACCGTCTGTCCATTCAGGCATTTGAGCCCGTACTTGTGGAGGGACGCGCAATAAAGCTCCATCCGCTGGTATGTAAGGCGTTCAACGCGGACTTCGACGGCGACCAGATGCCTATACACGTTCCCCTTTCCGCAGAGGCTCAGGCAGAGGCGCGCTTCCTTATGCTGTCCGCCAACAACCTTTTGAAGCCTGTGGACGGACGCGCAATCACCGTTCCTTCTCAGGACATGGTGCTGGGCTCCTTCTACCTGACGCTGGACCGCGCAGGCGAGCCCGGCGAGGGCAAGGTATTCCGTGACTTTGACGAGGCCATGATGGCTTATCAGAACGGAATCATCGGTCTCCACGCTCCTATTAAGGTGCGCGTGTTCAAAGAGCGCGACGGAAAGACGGAGTCCAAGATTATTGACGCGACTATGGGTCTGCTTATATTCAACAAACCTATTCCTCAGGATCTGGGCTATGTTGACAGAAGCGATCCCGACAAGTTCTTTGACCTTGAAATAACCTTCCAGTGCGGCTCCAAGCAGCTCAGCCAGATCATCGACCGCTGTATCAAATACCACGGCTTCGAAGTGACCGCCGAGATGCTGGACAACATTAAGGAAATGGGCTACAAGTACTCCACAAAGGCGTCTATTTCCATATCCGTTGCTGATATGGCTATACCGCCCGAGAAGTACACCCTGGTTGCCGAGGCTGAGAAAAAGGTGGATCAGATCCACAAGGAGTATATGCGCGGTAAGCTGTCCGACAACGAGCGCTATCAGAGCGTCGTTGCTACATGGACGCAGACCACCGACGATGTGGTTGCCGCACTTCAGTCCAACTTTGACCGCTACAACCCAATTAAGATGATGTCAGACTCCGGCGCCCGCGGTAACATCACTCAGATGAGACAGCTTGCCGGTATGCGCGGACTTATGTTTGCTACCTCCGGTAAGACTATGGAGATACCGATTAAGTCCAACTTCCGTGAAGGTCTGAATATACTGGAGTACTTCATCGCAGCCCGCGGTGCGCGTAAGTCCCTTTCCGACACGGCGCTTAAGACCGCAGACTCCGGTTACCTTACCCGCCGTCTGGTTGACGTCTCTCAGGATGTTATTATCCGCGAGACAGACTGCGGCTCAACTCACGGTATAGTAGTTTCCGAAATCAAGGACGGCAACGAGACTATCGAAAAGCTGTCCGACCGTATCTTCGGCAGATATGTTATCGGCGATGTGGTTGATCCCGCCACCGGTGAGGTCATCGTTGAGGACAACACCATGGTCAGCGAGGCTCAGGCGAAAGCCGTTGAAGCCGCAGGCATCAAGGAAGTCCACATCCGCACCGTCCTTCAGTGTAAAGCACGCCACGGCGTATGCTCCCACTGCTACGGCGCCGACCTTGCCAACTCCAAGCCCGTCAACATCGGCGAGGCGGTGGGCATCATCGCCGCTCAGTCCATCGGTGAGCCCGGTACACAGCTTACCATGAGAACCTTCCATACCGGCGGTGTGGCAGGAAGCGAT
>JBJDYY010000177.1:0-11515 GCA_051867715.1 Candidatus Avispirillum sp. | reverse complement strand
AATATTTGTAAAAAAATTTTATATCGCTTGCATTTTACTGTTTTTATGATATACTAATTATAGAAGAATAGGTGTGCGCCCACGGGCTCACCCAAAATTTATAAAAGCGGAGGTATGAATATGAGAGACGGCGAAAAGCGCAGCAGCGTCGTGCGCACCGTTATAATTACCCTTACCGTGATTGCTGCTATCGCAGCTGTCGCAGCGGTGCTTTACAAGCTGTTTAAGAAGTATTTCAAGGTGTCCCTTGACTGCGGCGACTGTGACGATTGCAGCTCCGGCTGCTTCGGTGACGATTTCGATCCCATGTGCGATGACGACTTCGCTCCCGAATGCGCTCTGGACGACGAGGATGAGGACGAAGACGAAGGCGAGGGAGAAGCCGCAGAGGCTTAAGACTTTTGCCCACAGTCAGCAAAAAACAAAAGGCGGAGTCTTTTCGGCTCCGCTTTTGTTGATTTACAAGTACAGGAGAGTCCTTTATGAAAAAGCGAAGAACAGTTCTGCCCCTATGCCTTGCCCTGTGCGCCCTGCTGATGTTCTCCTGCCAAAAGGCGGAGGAGGACGGCATGGCAGAGGAAACGCGGGAGAAAAACTGGCGCGACAGCATTGAGTACGAGGGCAGCTTTTACGTAAGCGACAGTATTAAGTATTTATATGCCGTCAAAAAGGGCAAAATAACTCTGTGGGACGACAGCAAAAACGGCTCCGTAAAGCAGGAGCTTTCATATGACTCTACCGCCGACGATGTGGCAGACAGACTTGAAAGGCTTGACGAAAACGGGGACGGCTATACGGATCTGCGCCTTATATACGACGAAAGCGAAAACTGTGTTCGGTATAATCTGTGGGTGTGGGATATTAAAAACAGCCGTTATTCCCTTTGCAGCAATTACAAAAACATCGAAAATCCCGAAAAAGGCACGGAGCCGGGAACAGTTATCGGCACATTTTATTCGGAAGATTTCGGTACTCTGAAAAAGACCTTTACCTTTAACAGCACCTGCGGCATTGACCAAACCGCCTCCGAGGTTTTGGACAGGGATGCCCTTGCCGAAAAAATCGGAGCGGGGCTTGGGCTTGACACCCTGCGGCTGTCGGACAACACCGTAACTGTAGACAAACTGAAATGCGCTTTGTATATCGCGTCGGGTGATGGCGGCGACACTTCATATCTCGTTTGCAGCGACGAATCAAAGTGGTACGCGGATATAGGCTGCACGGGCGAGTACAGGGCAGTAAACAGCGACGGCGAGGGAAACTACTCTCTTAATGAGAGGGCAGCGGAAAGCTCCTGACTGCCGTCGGACTCCGGCAGAAAATTTTACGGAAGAGAGAATTTATATGTTTTATAAAAAACCGAGTGCAGAGCAGCAGGACGCCGCAGACAAAGCGATTGGCGGACTGCCGACAGAAGCCGAAAAAATCACCGATATTCCCGTGCGGGAATATATGCTGAAATGGCTGTCTGCATTTGCGGGGGACATGAGCGTTTCAGACGCCAAAGCGTTTTGTCTGCCGAGGCTTTTGTATCAGAACTACATATGGCACGCCTTCAGCTATCGGAAAACAGACTGCATATACGGCGATGACGCCGCCACGGCGGCAAAGGACGGTATTCCCGGTGAGTGCTATATATTGATGTGCGACGCTCAGGCTCTGTATAAAATACCTGACGGCAGTATTCTCACGCCGCAGGTGGCAGAGTCTCTCGGCAACGCAGTTGTATTTGATACAGAATTTACAAAAACCTATGTACATACGGGCGAGGACGGCACGGGTCCCTTTTACAAAGAGGCCGAAGCCTGATTCCCCGCAGTAAAGTCCCCAAAAAATCCGTAAAGCGGAGGAAACGGCTTTTATGATTAAAAAGAATACCGAAGGTTTGCGAAATTTACTTCTGCGGACGGTTGCGGCAGCGGCAGCGGCGGCTCTGCTTGTTACTACGGGCTGTTCTCTTTCCCACGGCAGTGAAGATACAACAGACTCCGAGACTGTATCAACCGCTGTTCCCGAAACCGCACACGATTTCAACGCGGGTCCGGAAAAAGCAGCTCTGGACGAGGTCATACGTTATACAGCGGCAGAGTATGCCGATGAGGGCATAACCGAGGCAGACCTTACGGCTCTGAACGGCAAGCGAGGTGACGGTGGCTGGCAGGTCTATGTATGCACCGGGGAAAAGGACGACCGCAAGCCCCTGTATGAGTTTTTCATCGAGGACAGCGGAAATGTATATTTATGCAACAGCTCAACAGGCAGGCGTTATTCCATATACGACGAATATGTGGGAAATGTTCTGAGCTTTACCCAACCGCTGGAAGCAACGCCCAAGGACAACAGCATCCGCTGGGGAGATGACAGCAACTATGTAATCGACAACTACACCTACGACGGACATATGACCGTTTCGGTAGGCAGGCTGGAGCCTAAGGAAAGCGAAGCGGAGCGGCTTCAGGTCATGGCATACTGGACAGGGGTTCCCGCACCGCAGTATATTCAGGTAAAAACCGAGCCTGTTGCCACTTATACGGACAGATGTGCCTCAAGGCTTGCGGACAAAAGCGACAGCTATACCGTAACCGTTTACGATTATTATATTTACAATGAGGATGAAGGCAAAGAATATAAATGCCGCGACGCCGTGGTACCCACTGAGGACGCTATGCTGTGGCTTCACTGTACGGTGGAATCCGGATACTATACGGAATATGCTCAGTTGTATACAAAGCTTGTTGACCAAATCTGCGTTGTAAAGCAATACGGTGATATAGAATTCGGAAGCTGCGCCCGACGGTAGGGCGCAGCTTTTTTATGCCTTTTTATGCCTTTTTATACCCTTTTAAAAAAATTAAAAAAATTTCAAGAAAAATCCTACCAACCTATTGACAAGGTAGGTAAGTAGTGGTATACTGCAGAAAAAGCACCGAACAGGTGATAAATAGAAGGGATGATATATATGAAAAAAGTTTACACCTCCGCAGACCAGCTTATAGGCGGCACTCCTCTGCTTGAGCTTACGCACATCGAAAAGGAACTGGGACTCAAGGCAAAAATTCTGGCAAAGCTTGAGTACTTCAATCCCGCAGGCTCCGTAAAGGACCGTATTGCAAAGGCAATGATCGACGAGGCCGAAGCCTCCGGTAAACTCAAGGAAGGCAGCGTTATTATAGAGCCCACCTCCGGTAATACCGGTATAGGACTTGCGGCTGTGGCGGCGGCAAGAGGCTACCGCATCATAATCGTAATGCCCGAAACCATGTCGGTTGAGCGCCGTCAGCTTATGAAGGCATACGGCGCGGAGCTTGTGCTGACCGAAGGTGCTAAGGGTATGAAGGGCGCTATTGCAAAGGCCGACGAGCTGGCGGCAGAGATCCCGGACAGCTTTATTCCCGGTCAGTTTGTAAACCCCGCAAACCCCCGCGCTCATTTTGAGCATACCGGTCCGGAAATTTTTGAGGACACCGACGGCGAGGTAGATATCTTCGTTGCAGGCGTCGGCACCGGCGGCACCGTAACAGGCGTAGGCGAATACCTGAAGTCCAAGAAGCCCGAGGTCAAGGTAGTGGCAGTAGAGCCCGCCACAAGCGCAGTGCTTTCCACCGGAGTGGCAGGTGCGCACAAGATCCAGGGCATCGGCGCAGGCTTTGTTCCCAAGGTTCTGAACACCTCAATATACGATGAAATCATTGCGGTATCCAACGAGGATGCTTTTGCAACAGGCAAGCTTATAGGCAAAAAGGAAGGCGTGCTTACGGGTATTTCCTCCGGCGCGGCGCTTCACGCAGCCGTTGAGCTCGCAAAGAGAGCCGAAAACGAGGGCAAGACCATTGTAGTGCTTCTGCCCGACACCGGTGACAGATACCTGTCCACTCCCCTGTTCGCAGACTGAAATATATGTCAAAACCTCCGGCTTGGCCGGAGGTTTTGACTATACAAAAATATGCGTCCCGCGGCACTTTTCAGAGTGATGCGGGACGCCTTTAGTTTTGCCTATTTCAAGATTACTTTCCATTCACCGTTTTCACGGATGTAAAACATTTCATTCAGGCTGTCGTCAAGAAAAACTCGGAGCATAGACTCCATGCCGGACGCAAGCTTCATCTTTTCAAGACCGTCAACGGGAGTCCAGAACACCTCGCCCTCGTGGGAGGAGGTAAGTTCACCGCTGAAGGTCTCAGTTTTATAAAAGAAGACTACATATCTTGCACCGTCGTCACGCTGCCAGTCCTGTATGCCGCACAATTTCAGGTTTGATACCCGTAGTCCCGTTTCCTCGTACACTTCCCTGACGGCGGCGTCAACAAAGGGCTCCCCCGCTTCCACATGACCGCCGGGGAATGTGATACCGGGCCAGCTTGGGGCAATACGGTCCTGCACAAGCACATTGCCGCAGCCGTCGGAAACCATGCACATATTTGTCAGAATACAGTTTTCCATCTTCAGTCCTCAGTTGATTTGAAAATTTCCGGACAGCTTCCGGCGAAGGGCATATCGCACCTTTTATATTCTTGCGCATAAACAGAAATTATACAAGACTTGCCAAAAAGCATTCATAAATTAACGGTAATTAACGACCCGTACCGAATGCCCGCCGCGCCGCCTGCATTCTTTACCTCGCTGTCAGAACAGCCCCGTGATCTTGCCGTCGGCGTCAACATCAATGCGCTCGGCGGCGGGGACTTTGGGAAGTCCGGGCATAGTCATAATATCGCCTGTCAGCACTACAACAAATCCCGCGCCTGCGGATACTCTCACATTTTTCACCGTGACGGTGAAATCCTCCGGCGCGCCGAGTTTCGTGGGATCGTCGGAAAAGCTGTACTGGGTTTTCGCAATACATACGGGGCAGGAGCCGAAGCCCATTTCCTCAAGCTTTTCAAGCTGTTTTTTTGCCGCGGGAAGAAAGACTGCTCCGCGCCCGCCGTAGATTTTTGTTACCACGGCGTTGATTTTTTCTTCAAGACTCATGTTGTCGGTGTAGGAATAGGTAAAGTCTCCCTTTTCCTCCTCGCAGAGACGCACCACTTCGCGGGCAAGCGCCTCGCCGCCGAGTCCTCCCTCTGCCCATACGGTGGAAAGCACGGTGTTCACGCCGAGACTTCTGCATTTGTCTATTATAAAGTCCACTTCAGCGTTCGTATCCGTGGGGAAACGGTTAAGAGCCACTACGCAGGGCAGCTTGTATACATTTTTAATATTGGAAACATGGCGCAGAAGATTGGGGATTCCCTTTTCCAAAGCGACCAAATCTTCCCTGTCAAGCTCCTTTTTGGGCAGTCCGCCGTGCATTTTCAGTGCGCGCACCGTGGCGACGATTACAACCGCGTCGGGAGTAAGTCCTGCCATACGGCACTTAATGTCAAGAAACTTTTCCGCGCCCAGATCTGCGCCGAAGCCTGCCTCCGTTACGGCATAATCTCCCATTTTCATTGCCATTCTTGTGGCGATGACTGAGTTGCAGCCGTGAGCAATGTTTGCAAAGGGACCCCCGTGTACAAATGCGGGGGTATGCTCAAGAGTCTGCACAAGATTGGGTTCCAGCGCGTCCTTCAGCAGTGCGGTCATTGCCCCCGCCGCTTTAAGCTGTCCCGCAGTTACGGGCTCCTCGGAATAGGTGTATCCCACGATTATCCTCGAAAGCCGTTCTTTCAGGTCGGAAAGAGACGAAGAAAGGCAAAGCACCGCCATAATCTCCGACGCCACCGTAATATCAAAGCCGTCCTCGCGGGGGGTGCCGTTTACCCTGCCGCCAAGTCCGTCAACGATAAAGCGAAGCTGTCTGTCGTTCATATCCACGCATCTTTTCCAGGTTATCCTGCGGGGATCGATTCCCAGAGCGTTGCCCTGCTGAATATGGTTGTCTATCATTGCGGCAAGCAGGTTGTTCGCGGCGCCTATGGCGTGGAAGTCGCCGGTAAAGTGCAGGTTGATGTCCTCCATAGGCACTACCTGTGCATATCCGCCGCCTGCGGCACCGCCCTTAATTCCGAAAACGGGTCCCAGAGAAGGCTCTCTCAGCGCCACCACGGAGTTTTTGCCGATACGGCGCAGACCGTCCGCAAGTCCGATGGTGGTAGTAGTCTTTCCCTCCCCGGCGGGAGTGGGGGTAATGGCGGTCACAAGTACAAGCTTGCCGTTTTTGCGGCTTTCGTCACCCAGCAGAGACAAATCAATTTTCGCCTTATACTTTCCGTAAGGCTCAAGCATCGCTTCGTCTATCCCCGCAGAAGCGGCGATCTCCGTTATTGGCTTCATTTCGCAGCTTTGCGCTATTTCAATATCTGTCAGATGTGCCATGATCCCTGTTTACCTTTCTGTAATTCTGCAATTATTTTCTGCATTTGCATAATTTATTTTATGCATTTGACTTATTTGAAGTATTTTACGGCGGACTCAAAGAGCTTCATGTCGTAATTGCCGGGAACATTTTTATAAAGTCCCGCGCCTACGCGCTCGGAGTGCCCCATTTTGCCGAACACTCTGCCGTCGGGAGAAAGTATTCCCTCCACGGCAGCCATGGAACCATTGGGATTGAAGCTGATGTCTCCCGTTGCATTGCCGTCAAGATCCACATACTGAGTTGCTATCTGTCCGTTTTCGGCAAGTGCATTCAGAACATCGTCCTCCGCTATAAAGCGTCCCTCTCCGTGGGAAATGGGCACGCAGTACACCTCTCCCACCTCACAGCCGGAAAGCCAAGGAGATTTAACGGAGGAAACCCTGGTTCGGACAATCTTTGACTGATGGCGGCCGATGGTATTGAATGTAAGTGTGGGGCAATGCTCGTCCGTATCAATGATTTTTCCGTAAGGCACAAGCCCCAGCTTTATAAGCGCCTGAAAACCGTTGCAAATGCCGCACATAAGTCCGCCGCGCTCATCAAGCATACCGCTTACCGCTTCCTTTACCGCCTCGCTGCGGAAAAAGGCTGTTATAAACTTGCCTGAGCCGTCAGGCTCGTCTCCGCCGGAAAAGCCGCCGGGAATAAATATTATCTGTGAAGTGCGTACCGAGCGGGCAAAGTCCTCGACGCTTCTTTCAATGCCCTCTGCACTCAGGTTGTTGATAACAAATATTTCCGGCTCTGCCCCTGCGTCCGCCACGGCTTTTGCGGAATCGTATTCGCAGTTGGTGCCGGGGAATACGGGAATAAGCACGCGGGGCTTTGCGCATTTGACCGCGGGAGCGGCGGGAGAGCGGTCGGTGCAAGAGAAGTTTTCTATTCTCTCCGTAACAGAGGGGACGTTATTGCAGGTATACACGCCCTCAAGTCTGTCCTCATATGATTTTTGCATTTCCGAAAGCGAGATTTTCTCGCCGCCGAAGGTCACAGACGCCTCCCTTGTAACTCTGCCGAGAGTTTTTCCGATTTCCCCGTCCGCGTCTTCGGAAAGCTCCAGCACGAAGCCGCCGTAGGAGTAGGCGAATATTTCTTCGAGAGTGAGGGACGAATCGAATTCAAAGCCCAGGCGGTTTCCTATACACATTTTGAATACCGCTTCACAAATGCCCCCAGTAGTGGGAGTATAGCAGGAAACTGCTTTTCCGTCTCTCAAAAGAGAAGTCACTCTGTCAAAAACGGAAAGCAGAGAGGCTGCCTCTGGCAGTCCGTTCTTATCGTAATCGGGCATAATGAGCACGACTCTGCTGCCTGCCTTCTTGAACTCGGGGGAAACCGTTTCGCTTGCTTTGCCGGTAGTCACCGCGAAAGAAATAAGGGTGGGGGGAACATCAAGGCTTTCAAAAGTGCCGCTCATGGAGTCCTTGCCGCCGATAGCCGCAATACCCAGCTCTTTCTGAGCACGGAAAGCACCTAAAAGCGCCGCGGCAGGCTGACCCCAGCGCTTGGGGTCCTTGCCGGGACGGGCAAAATACTCCTGGAAGCTGAGATAAACATACTCAAAGGAAGCGCCTGCGGCAACAAGCTTTGCCGCGGATTCCACCACGGCAAGATATGCGCCGTGGTAAGGGCTCGCTTCTGTTATATATGGGTTGTATCCCCATGACATATAGGAGCAGTCGTCGGTGTGAGCCGCTTCTGCGGAAATCTTCTGCACCATTGCCTGTATGGGAGTCTGCTGATACTTTCCGCCGAAGGGCATAAGCACGGTGCCCGCGCCGATAGTGGAGTCAAATCGCTCGCTGAGCCCTCTCTTTGAGCATACATTGAGATCCTTCACAATTTCTCTGCAGCCGTCGGCAAAGCTTTCCGGAGTCTTTTTCGCAAAGCTTTCCGGCTTTGAGGTCTCAGCGGTCATATGCTTCGGAGCGCCGTTGGAATTGAGAAAATCGCGGCTTATATCAACTATGGTCTTGCCGTTCCACCTCATGCACAGGCGGGGAGACTCAGTAACCTTTGCAACAATGGTGGCTTCAAGGTTTTCGCCCTCGGCAAGCCTTATAAACTCCTCGGCGTCCTCAGCGGAAACAACTGCCGCCATACGCTCCTGAGACTCGGAAATGGCAAGCTCCGTGCCATCAAGTCCCTCGTATTTTTTGGGCACGGCGTTAAGGTCGATGTCAAGTCCGTCGGCAAGCTCGCCGATAGCCACCGAAACGCCGCCCGCGCCGAAATCGTTGCAGCGCTTTATCATACGGGAAACGGTGGGATTTCTGAAAAGTCTCTGCAGCTTTCTTTCCTCGGGGGCGTTGCCCTTCTGCACCTCGGCTCCGCAGGTGGTAAGGGAGGAAACGGTATGGGATTTGGAGGAGCCTGTTGCGCCTCCGCAGCCGTCGCGTCCCGTTCTGCCGCCCAGAAGAATCACTATGTCACCGGGTTCGGGGCATTCGCGGCGCACATTTTCTGCGGGGGCGGCGGCAATGACCGCTCCTACCTCCATATGCTTTGCCGCATATCCCGGATGGTATATTTCGTCAACTATGCCGGTAGCAAGTCCTATCTGGTTTCCGTATGAGGAATACCCTGCCGCCGCGGAGGTAACTATTTTACGCTGCGGCAGCTTGCCGGGCATGGTTTCGTTTACAGGCACGGTGGGGTCTGCGGCTCCCGTAAGGCGCATAGCTCCGTAAACATAGGAGCGTCCCGAAAGGGGGTCGCGTATGGCGCCGCCGATACAGGTTGCAGCGCCGCCGAAAGGCTCTATTTCAGTGGGATGATTATGGGTCTCGTTTTTGAAAAGCAGCAGCCAGGGCTCGCGCCTGCCGTCCGCCTCGATTTCGATTTTTACGGTGCAGGCGTTTATTTCCTCGGACTCGTCAAGCTTATCAAGCTTTCCGATGCTGCGCAGATACTTTGCCGCCAGCGTGCCGATGTCCATAAGGGTCACGGGCTTTGTGCGCCCAAGCTCCCGTCTGGTCTGCAAATAATCCTCGTATGCCTCGCGGAGCATATCGTCCTCAAAGCTGATACGGTCTATGGCGGTCAGAAATGTGGTGTGACGGCAGTGATCCGACCAATAAGTGTCTATCATACGGATTTCCGTCACAGTCGGGTCTCTGCCCTCCTTTGCAAAATACGCCTGACAGAAAGCGGCGTCATCGCAGTCCATGGCAAGTCCGTATTCACCCACAAAAGCGGCAAGCTCCTTAGAGTCCATTTTCGTAAAGCCCTCAAGAGTCTTTACGCTTTCGGGGATGTGATACTCCGTTTCAAGAGTGGAGGGCATATCAAGGCTTGCTTCCCTTGCCTCCACCGGGTTAATAACATAATTTTTGATTTGTGAAACCTCAGCGTCGTCAAGGTCTCCGTACAGCATATACAGCTTTGCAGTGCGTACCGTGGGGCGCTCTCCCCTTGAAAGTATCTGGATACACTGAGCCGCAGAATCGGCTCGCTGGTCAAACTGTCCGGGCAGATATTCCACGGCAAACACACGCCCCTCCGAAAAATCGGGAGTATCCGTCACATCGTCAAGCTGAGGCTCGGAAAATACGGTCTTTACCGCATATTCGAAAAGCTCCGGCTTTATGTTTTCCACATCGTAGCGGTTCAGTATCCTGACGCCTGCCACGGATTCTATGCCCAGCACTCCGTGAAGGTCTGAGAGCAAAGCGTCAGCCTCGCCTCGAAGTCCCTTTTTCTTTTCCGTATATACTCTGTATACCATTATTATTCCTTTCCTGCCATTGCGGCGCGTCTGCCGATGTCACTGCGGAAATATGCGTTTTCAAAATGAATTTTATCTGTAAGGGCGTAAGCGGCGCTCATTGCCGCGTCAAGGGTGTCTGCAACGGCAACCGCGCCCAGCACCCGACCGCCGGAGGTTTTAAGCTTGCCGTTTTCCGCTTTAGCCCCCGCTATGTATATTTCTCCGTCACAATTTTCCGGGAGAGTAATCTCAAAGCCGATTTCGTACTTCTGCGGATAGCCTTTTGACGCCATTACCACGCAGCAGGAGTATTTGTCCGAAAACCTCACCTCAGTATCGGCAAGAGTGCCGTCGGTGGTAGCTTTCATAACGGTCAGCAAATCGCTTTCCAGAAGGGGCAGCACCGCCTGAGTCTCGGGGTCTCCGAAGCGGCAGTTGTATTCAATGACGCGGGGACCCTTTTCGGTCAGCATAAGTCCGAAATAAAGGCAGCCGCGGAAAACTCTGCCCTCCGCTTTCATTGCTCGGACGGTGGGAAGAAAAATCTCTTCCATACAACGCTTTGCCACATCCTTTGTGTAATAAGGATTGGGCGCAACCGCTCCCATGCCGCCGGTATTAAGTCCCGTATCGTTGTCCCCTGCGCGCTTATGGTCCATAGATGAAACCATAGGCACTACGGTCTCGCCGTCCGTAAAGGAAAGCACGGACACCTCGGGACCTGTGAGGAATTCCTCAATTACTATTTTGTTTCCGCTGTCTCCGAAGGCTTTTTCCTCCATAATACGGCGGACGGCTTCCTCGGCTTCCTCCCGTGTTTTTGCAATAATAACGCCCTTGCCCAGAGCAAGTCCGTCAGCCTTGATAACGGCAGGCAGAGGGGCTTCCTTAATATACTCCAGCGCGTCACGGGCGCTCTCGAATACTCTGTACTCCGCCGTAGGTATGCCGTACTTCTTCATAAGATTTTTGGCAAACACCTTACTGCTTTCAATAGCCGCGGCGGCTTTCGTGGGACCGAAGCAGGGTATGCCGCAGGCATTGAGGGCGTCTACGGCGCCCAGCGCAAGGGGGTCGTCCTGAGCAATTACGGCGTAATCAATTCCCGCCTCATGCGCAAAATCAACGATTTTGTCAATTTCCTTAGCTCCGATTGCAACGCACTCGGCGCAGGCGGCAATACCGCCGTTGCCAGGCAGAGCATAGATTTTTTCAACGCTTTTGTTTTCATTCAGTTTTTTGATTATTGCATGCTCGCGGCCTCCGCCGCCCACAACAAGAATTTTCATTTTGAATTCTATCCTTTCTCTGTCCTGTCAAAGCTTTCGGCTTTATATGCGGCTTTTCGTCAAATCAACAAATCAATGGTGGAACAGGCGCATACCCGTAAAGGCCATGACCATTCCGTATTTGTCGCAGGTCTCAATAACCTGAGCGTCACGGATGGAGCCGCCCGGCTGAGC
>JBJDYY010000176.1:0-2451 GCA_051867715.1 Candidatus Avispirillum sp. | reverse complement strand
GGAATAGTAGCCTCCAGAATTACGGAAAAATACAACCGACCCTGCATACTTATTTCCTTCGATGACGCAGGCGACGGCACAGGTACCGCGGACGTTTCCCCCGACGATATAGGCAAGGGAAGCGGCAGAAGTATAAAGGGTATGAATCTTGTGGACGCGCTTACCTGCTGCAAGGATCTTTTGGTAAAATACGGCGGACACGAGCTGGCGGCGGGACTTTCCATTGAGCGCTCAAAGCTTGAAGCCTTCAAGCAACGTATCAATGACTACGCCCGCGGCTGCTTTGACACTGAGGTGCCCGGCGCCGCAATAGAAGCGGAATGCGAACTTTGTCCCGCAGACGCCGATATGGAGCTTGCAATCGAGCTTTACAGGCTGGAGCCCTACGGCGTTTCAAACCCCACGCCTCTTTTCGTAATGTACGATATGAAGGTTGCCCATATTTCCTCCGTGGGAAACGGGAAGCATACAAAGCTGACTCTTTCCAAAGACTCCCTGATTATTACGGGAATGTACTTCCGCCGCAGTCCCGCCGAGCTTGACCTGTACGAAAACGACAGAGTTGATGTTATGTTCAACCTTGACATCAACGAATATCAAAATATTAAAAGCCTGCAGTTTATAGTTAAAGATATTCGTCTGTGCGCCGAGGAAAGGGAAATTCTCGAAAGTGAGCACAGGCTGTACGGCAAGATAAGCGACGGCACTCTTGATTTCGCGTCCGTTTCCTCGCAGGAGGCGCAGAGCATAGTGCCCCGCCGCGAGGACTGCGCTGTGCTTTACAATCTTCTGCGCAGGGAACTGAGGCTTGAGCACGATACCTTCACTCTGCGCGCCTTGTGCTGCCTTCTCAACGCCGAGGGACACCCTATGCGTTATGTGAAGGTGAAATACATAATCCGCGTGTTCCAGGAGCTTAATATCCTGGGCGTGGACGAGACAGACCCCGAAGGTGAGGTCTATAAATTCAAATACATATATGTAAAAACAAAAGCGGATCTTGACAAGTCAAACATACTCCGCAAGCTAAGAACATCATTTTTTCAGAAACAGGGATGACCCATATGCTCCGATACAGTGAAAACGACCCCCGCATGTCAAATGTGACAAACCTTATGTCCATTCTCAAGGCAAGCGGTAAAAAGTACGATATAGATAAGATACGCAAGGCGTATCTGTACGCGGCTGATCTGCACGAAGGGCAGTTCCGCAACAGCGGAGAGCCTTATATAATCCACCCTATTGCGGTTGCGGAAATCGTGGCGGCTTTGGGACTTGACACGGATTCTATCTGTGCCGCTTTCCTGCACGATACGGTGGAGGACTGCTCCGATAAGACAAACATTGAGACCATCGAAAAGGAGTTCGGCTCCGAGGTGGCAATGCTTGTGTCGGGACTTACCAAAATGGTGGATATGAATATCGAGGACAAGGAAGAAGCGCAGATGGAAAACATCCGCCGTATGCTCCTTGCCATGTCCAAGGATATAAGAGTCATATTCATAAAGCTGTGCGACAGACTTCACAACATGCGCACCCTTGACGCAAAGCCGGAAAGCAAACGCAGAACCACGGCGCTAGAGACCATGCATGTGTATGCGCCGCTTGCTCACCGTCTCGGTATGCAGCGCATAAAGCAGGAGCTTGAAAATCTTGCGCTTCTGTATCTTGACCCCATAGGATATGCAGAAGTTACCCGCCATATCGAGGAAAAATACGGTCAAAACCGCGATTTTATCGAGAATGTACGGAAAAATGTTTCGGAAGTGCTTGAAAAGAACGGTATTTCCTTTACTCTTGAGGGGCGTGTAAAGACAGTTTACAGCATATACCGCAAAATGTACAATCAGGCCAAGGAATTTGACGAAATATACGACTTTTACGCCCTGCGTATAATCGTTGAAACGGAGCTTGAATGCTACACGGCGCTGGGCATAATCCACGAGATGTATAAAAGCGTGCCCGGCCGCTTTAAGGATTATATTTCCACCCCCAAGCCCAATATGTATCAGTCACTGCACACTACCGTAATAGGCAGGGAAGGCGTGCCTTTTGAGGTGCAGATAAGAACCCGGGAAATGCACCATATAGCCGAATACGGTATTGCCGCTCACTGGAAGTACAAATCCGGAGCGCAGAGCAAGGAAGAAATCGACCGCAAGCTGGAATGGGTGTCACGGCTTATCGACTCCGAGAACGAGAATATCGACCCGGACGACTTTATGCACTCATTGAAGATAGATATTTTCCACGACGAGACCTTTGTATTCACCCCTAAGGGAGATGTTATCGCTCTGCCGCAGGGTTCTACGCTGATTGACTTTGCATACGCCATCCACTCGCAGGTGGGAAACAAAATGGTGGGCGCAAAGATCAACGGTATGATTGCCCCCATAGATAAATGCCCTCAGAACGGCGAAATAGTCGAAATAATCACTTCCGCCGCCTCCA
>JBJDYY010000175.1:0-2451 GCA_051867715.1 Candidatus Avispirillum sp. | reverse complement strand
TCGGGGTGGCTCGGAGGGGCTGCTGACGGGACAGCAGTCCCTTCGAATATTCCTCACTCAATTTCTGTCAGCTAATTATCAAATCTGAATCCCATATCAACAACAAACGCTTTGAACTGATAAAAACCCCTTGAATTTCTCTATCTACCGGTCAAAATCAGCTTGCAGATATAAATATATGTACAAAAATATTCCCAATGACAGTAAAATCTATTGACAAATGCAAAATATGATGTTATAATGACTCTACCTCTGATTGAGGGCTCTTTTTTTGCATGCAGTTTTGCTACCATAAAAGCCCCGGAGGGAGGTACGGCGGCGTAGCCGCAAATTCACGGACTCAGTCCGAATATACAGGAGGTGCCGAAAACAATGAGAGTTAAGATCACTCTCGCGTGCAGTGAATGCAAACAGCGGAATTATGACACGAAAAAGAACAAGAAGAACGATCCGGACAGACTCGAAATGAACAAGTACTGTCGTTTTTGCCGCAAGCACACTCTGCACAAGGAAACAAAGTAAAGGAGAAAAGCAATGGCTGAAAACGAGAAAGTCGAAAAAGTCGCTGCTGAAAAGAAGGCTGACAAGGCTGAAAAAGCAAAGACCAAAAAGCCGTCCGTATTCTCCAGAATCGCAGCGTGGTTCCGCGGCGTAAGAGCGGAGCTTAAGAAAATCGTGTGGACCAGCCCCAGGGTTGTCCGCGCAAACACCATCATGGTTCTTGTCGTTATCGTTATTTTTGCGGTTGCCACAGGTCTTGTGGACGCAATATTTAACCAGTTCATTTATGTACTCGGACTTCTGATCTGACGGTGACATCCAAATGAGCGATATTAACGAGATGAACGCCGGTATGAGATGGTATGTTGCTCATACCTACTCCGGCTACGAAAACAAAGTAAAAACAAACCTTGAAAAGATCGTTGAAAACAGAGGCATGCAGGATCTTATCACCGATGTTCGCATTCCCACGGAAATAATCACCGACGGGGACAGCGAAAAAACGGTGGAATCGAAGCTTCTGCCGTCATATGTGCTGGTAAGGATGATCATGTGCGACGAAAGCTGGCATGTGGTCAGAAACATCCGCGGTGTGACGGGCTTCGTAGGACCCGGATCCAAGCCCGTGCCCCTTACCGACGAGGAGGTCGAAAGCCTGCTCGGAGAAACGGTCACCGCCGCAGAGGAGCAGTTCGCTGTGGGCGACACTGTGGATATTGCGGAGGGCATTTTTGCCGGATACAGCGGCAAGCTTGCCGAGATCTCGCCCGACGGCGGAGAAGTCACGGTCATCGTGTCTACCGTGGGTCGCGATATGCCTATTAAGGCCGGTATCAAAGAGATCAGAAAGGCAAAAAACTGACCTTGACCTAAAGGTCGGATTTATCTCCCCTATGGGGAGCGGCAGGTGCCGCCTACGGCACAAAAAGGTGGGAGGGAGAAAATTTTTGAGTCTCCCGTCTAAACCACATACGGAGGTTAATTATTATGGCAAAAAAGATAATCGGCTATATTAAGCTTCAGCTTCCCGCAGGAAAGGCTACTCCTCAGCCTCCCGTGGGTCCCGCGCTGGGTGCATACGGACTGGCCATCCCTAACTTTACCAAAGAGTTCAACGAAAGAACCAAGAACGATATCGGTCTTATCATCCCCGTTGTTATCACGGTATATGCAGACCGTTCCTTCTCTTTCATCACCAAGACTCCTCCCGCAGCCGTTCTGATCAAGAAGGCAGCAGGTATCGAGACCGCTTCCGGCGTTCCCAACAAGACCAAGGTGGCTTCCATCACCAAGGAGCAGGTGCGTCAGATCGCCGAGACCAAGATGCCCGACCTCAACGCTTCTTCCGTTGAGACGGCAATGAGCATGATCGCCGGAACTGCGCGTTCCATGGGCGTTACCGTTGAGGAATAAGGAGGCAGGACGAGATGTTTAAGGGTAAAAAGTACAAGGCAAGCGCCGAGCTTATTGATAAATCCAAGGCGTACGATCCCGCAGAGGCTGTAAAGCTTGTTTGCGAGACTTCCAAGGCAAAGTTTGACGAGACTATCGAGCTTCATGTCCGTCTGGGCGTTGACTCCCGTCACGCAGACCAGCAGGTCCGCGGTGCGGTAGTTCTCCCCAACGGTACCGGTAAGACTGTCCGCACCCTCGTATTTGCAAAGGGCGACCGCGCAAAAGAGGCTGCAGAGGCGGGCGCTGACTATGTGGGCGACACCGATCTCGTTGAGAAGATCACCAAGGAAAACTGGTTTGAATTCGATGTTGTTATTGCAACTCCCGACATGATGGGTACCATCGGCCGTCTGGGTAAGGTTCTCGGTCCTAAGGGACTTATGCCTAACCCCAAGGCAGGCACCGTTACCATGGATGTTGCAAAGGCAGTTACCGAGGCTAAGGCCGGTAAGATCGAGTACCGTCTCGACAAGACCAACATCATCCACTGCCCCA
>JBJDYY010000174.1:0-11644 GCA_051867715.1 Candidatus Avispirillum sp. | reverse complement strand
GAGGAGCTGTTCGAGGCAAGAAAGCCGAAGAAGACCGCAGTCGTTGCGGAATTCGGCGGCACAGTCGAAATCCGCGATGTGAAGAAGCTGCATAATATTGTCATCACCAATCCCGAGAACGGAGAGGAAAAGGAATATCCCATTCCCTTCGGTACCACCATTATTGTCAGCAGCGGCGACACTGTTGTGGCCGGTCAGGAACTGACTCAGGGCTATAAGAACCCCGCGGATATTCTCCGTATCAACGGTATTGACGCCGTATACGACTATATTATCCTTGAGGTTCAGAAGGTCTACTCCAGCCAGTCTATCGGCATTAACGACAAGCACATCGAGGTTATCACCCGTCAGATGACCAGAAAGATGCGCATTACCGATCCCGGAAGCACCGATATGCTTCCCGGCGTAAACGTTGAAAAGCTTGAATACCTTGACGCAAACGCTGAAATTCAGCAGCGTATCGACGCAGGCGAGCGCGATCTGATGCTTGCCCAGGCTGAGCCCGTGCTTCTCGGTATTACAAAGGCTTCCCTCCAGACCGAATCCTTCCTTTCCGCCGCATCCTTCCAGGAAACCACCAAGGTTCTTACCGAGGCTGCTATCAAGGGTAAGGTCGACCACTTGCTGGGACTTAAGGAAAACGTTCTTATCGGTAAGCTTATCCCCGCCGGTACAGGTATGCCCTGCTACAACGATGTTGAGGTGGAGAAAATCAACACCGCCGAGGATGATGAGTTCTACGCAAAGTACGGCACTGTCGCAATCGACAGACGCGATGAGGAATACGCTGCTATGCACGGTGCTTCCGACTACGAGGATGACGAAATCGTATCCTCCAGCGAGATGTACAGCGACGAGGACGATTTCGACGACGAGGACGACGATATGGACTCCTTTGAAAGCGAGGACGAGGTTCTCGACGATGCTGACGACTTCGGCTACGACGGTGACGAAGAAACCGCAGACGGCGACGAAGACTGATCGGGTATCAGAGTATCAAACGCATAAACGCATAAAAAAGGCTTTGCCCTCGGGCAAAGCCTTTTTTCATTGAATACTGACTACATCTGAATTCCCACAAGGGAAAGCACTTTTGTGGATATTCCGAAGTATACAAGCAGGGACAGAATGTCGACAATAGTGGTAATAAGGGGACTTGCCATGACCGCAGGGTCAAAGCCGATGCGCTTTGCAAGTATGGGAAGCATACTGCCGACTATCTTTGCAATGACAACCGCAAGGGCGATAGTCACACAGACAACCGCGCTTATTATCAGGGATGTGCCCACGCCGTAAACGGAGCGGCTTACATCGTTGAAAATAAGCATCTTTATAAAGTTTACGCATCCGAGAGTCAGTCCGCAGAGAAGTGCCACTCTAAGTTCCTTCCACAGCACCCGCAGAAAGTCTCCCAAATGAACATCTCCCAGAGACAGGGCACGGATGACCGAAACGGACGCCTGTCCGCCTGCGTTTCCGCCCGTGTCCATAAGCTGCGGCACAAATGCCACCAGAATGGGCAGAGAGGAAAGTGCGTCTTCAAAATGGGTCAGAATACGGCTGGTAAAGGTGGCGGACACCATCAGAAGCATAAGCCACAGAATACGACTGCGCCAAGTTTCAAACACTCCCGTTTTCAAATAGGGCTTGTCGGAAGGCGTAATTGCCGCCATCAGCTCGATATCCTCTGTATCCTCGTCCTGCAGGACATCCATTGCGTCGTCGATGGTGACTATACCCACAAGCCTGTTTTCCTTGTCCACCACGGGCATTGCAAGGAAGTCGTACTTGGTCATTGCCTTCATCACGTCTTCCTTATCGTCGTCCGTGTACACGAAAACCGGCTTTTGATCCATGATTTCGCCTATAACGGCTTCTTCTCCGGCGAGAAGCATATCCTTTACCGTAACAACGCCGATAAGCACGCGCTTTGCGTCGGTAACATAGCAGGTATATATAGTCTCCTTTTCAAGGCCTGTACGCCTGATAGTCTTAAAGGCGTCCTCCGCCGTAAAGGAAGCTTTCAGTTCCACATACTCCGTGGTCATTATTGTTCCCGCGGAGTCCTCGGGATAATGGAGTATCTGGTTTATCTGACGCCTTTTCTCGGCGTCGGCGTGGGACAGTATGCGTTTTACCACGTTGGCGGGCATTTCCTCGATTATATCCACCGTATCGTCAAGGAAAAGGTCGTCCACGATGTATTCAAGCTGTCTGTCGGTGAAGGATTCTATAAGCGCCTGCTGAAGGTCAGAGTCCATTTCAACAAAGACATCAGTTGCAAAGTCCTTGTGCAAAAGTCTGAACATCAGGGGCAGCTCGTCCTCGGGGAACTGCTCGAAAAGCTTTGCAATATCCGCAGGTTCCTCCGCGCACAGAAGCTCTCTCAGCTCAGGGTACTTTTTTTCGTCAAGCAGCCTTCTTACTTCTGCTATCATCGCAAACACTCCTTTCTTTCAGCCGCGGCGAGCCGCAAGCGAGCCGCATATGAGCCGCAAGCGAGCCGCGACGCGGGTATCAATCCGGACAAGCGGCAATTGCCGCGCCTTTAATTGCGTCAAGGGCGTCCTTCATAGAGGGGGCGCCGTAGGCGCTGCTTCCCGCCACAAATATATTTGCACCGGCGGCGGCGCATATGCGGGCGGTGCCCGGGTTAATTCCGCCGTCTACCTCTATACTTACCGTATCAAGCCCGATATAATCGCGCACCGTGCGTATCTTTTGAGACATATCCATAAACTTCTGACCGCTGAAGCCGGGATTTACGGTCATAACAAGAATAATATCGGCGCAATCCAGAAACGGCAGAACGGCGTCGGCGCTCACATCGGGTCTCAGCGCAAGACCCGCCATCATTCCGAAGGAATGAATATCGTTCAGAATGTTTCTCACGGTCTCCTCGTCCGCAATATCGTTATGTACGGTGACAATATCGGCACCGCACTCGGACAGGCGCTCTATGTAGTCCTGAGGGCGCACGGTCATCATATGCACATCAAGGGGAAGCTGTGTAAGTGCGCGCACCGCTTTAAGCATTTCAAAGCCTATGCTGATATTGGGTACGTACACCCCGTCCATAACATCGTAGTGGATAAGATCGGCTCCCGCCGCCTCGGTGCGCCGCACTTCGGCTTCTATTTTCGTAAGGTCTGCGGCGAACAGGCTGGGAGAGGTAAGGATATTCATTGTTTCGATTATTCCTTTCGTTGATTTGTGTCGGCAAGACACAAACGGGGTTTGAGACGGCGCATACGAGCCGAACTGCTTTACGCCGGAAAAATTTATTATTGTTATTTTGGCTGAAATAGTCAGCAGACGGACGGTGTTTTGTCACCGCCGGACAAAAAGCTTAAAATCTCGCGGCGGCGGCAGAAATGCCGCGGTATCACCGCCCACCGGCGTGCCATATTATGGTACTGACAGCGAAAGCTGTCTAAAACAGTATTACCGGCGGCACGGCGCGGGATGTTGAAAAGCAAGGAAGTGGGATCGGCTCCGCCTTGCCGTCGGTTTATATAGACCTGCCCCACAGGGCAGGTCGTTTTCTTATTTCAGCAGGCAGACCGCGTGAGCGGCTATCCCCTCAAGGCGTCCCGTAAAGCCCATATGCTCCTCGGTAGTCGCCTTTACATTGAAGCGGGACACATCTATTCCCGCGTGACTTGCAGTAATACGCCGCATCTCACCGATATAAGGCAAAAGCTTTGGCTTCTGCGCTATGACGGTGGAGTCGATATACTCGATTTCAAAGCCTGCGCCCCTTACTGCGGCGCACACTTTTTCAAGCAGCAGCATACTGTATATGTCTTTATACGCGCCGTCGCTGTCGGGAAACAGGGAACCTATATCCCCCAGCCCCGCGGCACCCAGCAGCGCGTCCATAACTGCGTGGCACAGCACGTCTCCGTCGGAATGTGCCGCAAGTCCGTATCCGTATTCTATTTCGGCACCGCCAAGGACAAGCCGTCTCCCCGCCTCAAAGCGGTGGGCGTCGTAGCCGTGACCTATTCGCATCAGCTCTGCCCTCCGCAAGACTGCTCTCTTGAACGGATAATAGCTTCAAAGATTTCTTTATCCTCAGGCAAGGTCAGCTTCAGATTCATGCTTCCGCATTCCACAAGCTTTACGTCAAAGCCAAGCCGTTCCGCAAGCATACAGTCATCTGTTGCCGTTGCCCCGTCGCGGACAGCCATGTATGCGGATACGCGGTACAGATCCGTCTCAAAAACCTGCGGAGACTGCGACAGCCATATTTCATTTCTGTCAAGGGTACGCTTTACAAAGCCCTTGGGATCCGAGGACTTTACCGTGTCTGTACAGGCGTGAGCCGCCGTCGCCGCTCTGTATTTGTAAGCGGCTTCTACTGTCTTGTCTATAATTTCCGGCGTCACCAGACATCTTGCGCCGTCATGAAAAGCCACAAATTTGCTTTTGGGGGAAACAGCGTCAAAGCCGTGCAAGGCTGAACGCTGTCTTGTCTCGCCGCCCTCAACTATATTCGCAAGCTTTTTGAAGCCCTCGCCGTCCACAGTTTCGTGAAGCGCTTCAACATCTCCCACAAGAATGATCTCATCAATTGTCTGCGCTGCTTCAAAAGCTCTCAGTGTCCGGACTATACACGGTACGCCGCAAAGCTCGCTGTACTGCTTTCTTACGGCTCCGCCGAAACGGTTGCCGCTGCCGGCGGCAAGAATTACCGCCGTGGTGAATTTTTTCATAGGGCACGCCCCTTTCCCGGTATTTGCGCCGCGTCCCGTCCGGATACGCGCCGCCCTATATTTCATCTTTTTATATTTTACCACAAAAAGACTTAGTATGTAAATAGTTATATAAAACAAAAAAGTCTCCGCAGAGACTTTTTTGTCCATATATAATACAGTTACTTAAGCAAAGCGTCAATAGCTTCCCAGCCGGCGGTCGCCTCGCTGTCGTTATACATAATCAGTACAAGAGTTTTATCGTACAGTCTCCATATAGCATCGGGATGCTCGTACTGCCACTGTACCATTTCGTACTGCTCCGGCATATACATCTGAAGCGCAGAGGCTCTGCCGTGTATATAGTTTTCCGTAATAACGCTTTTTACTTCATCAATGTCCTCCTCCGTGACGGTATCGTCAAATCTGAACGCCGCAAAGGTCTGATTGTAGTCGGTAGGCTCGGTGAAAACATAGTCGGTTATCTTTTCATAGCAGGAAGCGTCCCAAAGATAGTACAGGGTATAGGCAAGCTCGTCGGCATCGTCCTCTTTGTATACAAAATCGCTTACAAGTCCTTTATACGGCAGAACACCGTCCACGGCCTTTACTATATCGTGCATATCCACTTCGTCAAGGGAACGCACGGCAACGTCTGTGCCCTTATTATCCTTGGCGCAGGAAGTCATTGCAAAACAGCCAAACAGCATTACGGCGGCAAGCAGCAAACATATTTTTTTCATAATTTTATTCCTTTCATGCAAATCATACAAATCAATCGACAACCGCCTTATTGTCTACATAGCTTCTCAGATTTCTTTCCGAGACAATGACAAGAATAATATCCGCGTCGGAGTCAAGTATCTCCTGCTTGTTAAAAGCAAAGGTCCAGTTGTATGTACTTTCATAGAAGCTGTCCTTCAGGAAAGTATTCATGGCGATACTGTAAGAGTCTCTCATCACATAAATGTTGGGAGCGGAGGTATTGTAGCTGTTGACATAGCGGAACCAGTACAGCTTGTCGCTGTATCCCTTGTTGACTCCCGAGGTCGCCTCATATGCAAACTGGAACTGACCCCATGCATCCTTTTTCTGATAGTTTGTAAGGGTAGCGGTGCGCTGGCTCTTCAGGGTATATACGGGTCCGTAATCCTTGAAATAGTCGTAGTAGCCCAGATACCACGCCTGATCCTTCATATAAGTCTCGCAGTAGTTTATCTGATACTCGCTCTTGGAGTGGACAACAACATTGGGGTAATCCTTCTTGATGACATTCATCAGAGTCTCATAAGCAATAAAGCCTGCGTGATTGTTCCAGTGAGTATCAAACTTATAGTAAAGATTTCGCTCGGGGCACGCCGCGACAGCGGAGCTCATGGCACTTCTCAGATCAATGGCTGTAATGCCGGCGCTGTTCAGAATAGACACAAACTGGTCGTAGCGTCTGTACTGAGCCATGGTATATCCCTCGGGCATATAGTTGGGATATACGGTGTTTTTATTGGGCGCTATAACGAAATAAAACTTCATTCCGTTTGCCTTTGCAAAATCGTTGCGTTCCTTGAGCATGGATACGGCACGGTCGTATATCTGGTCGTGCAAAAAGCCCTGACCGGTAAAGTCGTTAAGCGTATCCTTATAGAACATATAGCCGTCATAGCCAACCAGAACTCCGTCGCTGGAAAGACCGGGCTTTATGTCATTCAGGATAACCTTGGGATAGTTATAGGACTCATTGGCACTGGTAAAAACAGTAGTACTCTTCATAGGCATATAGGAAAGCGTTGTGGAATTATCCTCCTGACCGATTGCGCGGTCGGAGTATGTATGCACAAGAGTCTTTCCGGCAGCCGTGGTTATACGAGAAGGGTATGCGTCCTTACAGGAAGCGTTGTAGGGAGTAACATATCCGCCGGACGTGGAACCTCCGCCGCCTATGCTGCCGCCTCCGCCGATGCTGATGCCGCCTCCGCCGTTGCCGCCGCTGCTGCCCTGCTGCTCGGTCTGCGCCGCCGTAGTTTCCGCGGTAGTTTCGTCAGCCGTGGTTTCGTCGGTAGTCTCTTCTTCCGTCGTTACCTCTTCGGTAGTGTCGGTTTGTTCCTCATCTGTGGTATCCTCAGGGGGATAGGAGGAATTTGTGCAGGAAACACACAAAAGGCACATGAAAATAAGCGCTGTCAGTGCGATCATGAAACGCTTCATAACCGTACTCCTTTCCGGGTCGTTGCCCAGTTTGAACCTTCGTTCAAACATTGGTTAAAAGATATTGCGGTAATGTACACAGTTTTCGTTATACTGCATACCGTTTATAATTATTATAGCATTATAATAGTTGCTTTGCAACAATCACAGCGCCCTTTTGAAAAGAAAAAATGTATACTTTTTATGAACATTGACGCGTACTGCTTCATTTTGTCACAAATATGTGTTATATTTACAATAGTATATTATGCGCAGGCTCCGCAAGCTGCACGGCATCGGGGTCTCGGAAAGGTCGGCAAATGAACAGCAGCGAAAATAACAGCATAAGCCTTTTGTCCCCGGACGGTATTCCCGACGGCTTCGGCAGCTCCGAAGCATTGAGCGAGGAGACGGCACAGCAGCTTGAGCTATACAGTCTGATTGATATACATTCAGGCAAGCTCGGCGCCTTTTTCACCTGCGACGCCGCAACCATACGCTACCGTCAGGAGACTTTTGCCGATCTGTCGGAGCATCCCGAAATCGCCCGCGTTCTCAGCCGTATGCTTCCCTTTCTCGACGATATAACCGAGCTTCGGCGTATGAGCGTGTCGGAGGCGGGAGTAGGTGACGGGTACCTTTACGCCATATCGGAAATTGAGATTTATACCTCTCTTATGCAGTATCTGCACGATGAGCTTCTGCCCTTTTCGGACAAGGTAAGCTCCCCCGCGCTTAAAAAGCTGTGCACAAAAATATCAGAGCTTACCGAGGGCGAGTATTTCAAGGGGCTTACGGATTCTCTCAATTCCCTTGCAAGCCGCGTTCGGGACATCAGAAGCATAACGGTAGGCGTAAACCTTGACAGGCGTATGACTCCCGAATCCGCGGGAGTGGTATCGGTCAACAGCGAGCGCTTCAAAAGCGGAGAGTTTTTCGACAGGGTGCGCCGACTGGACTTCAAAAAAGACGATATGACCTTTATGGCGGAGCTTATTCCCTACACAAAGGAGCAGCCGGAAAACCGCCGTCTTGCGCTTTCCAACGCTTTGAACAACGCGATTTCCGATATTTTCAAGACTTCTCTGCGGTCATGGAAAAAGACCGTCGGCAGCTATGTAATAGAAAATACGGATTTTCTTATCCGTATGATACCGGAAATAGAGTTTGCCGCCAAGGGCACGGAGCTTATTGAAAAGCTGAAGGCGCGGGGATGTCCCCTTTGCACGCCTGAGATTCTTGAGGGCGATAACAACAGCTTTTTCGCCCGGGGGCTTATAAATCCCGTTATCGCCCTGAAAACAGAGGGCGAGCTTGTGCCCAATGATATAAGCTTTGACCGAGACGCCATGATACATGTGATAACCGGACCTAACCGCGGCGGAAAAAGCGTGCTGACCTGCGCCGTGGGACAGGCTTTTGCCATGGCGCAAATGGGTCTGCCCGTGGCGGCTGAAAGCATAAGCCTTTGCTGCTGCGACAAAATACTTACCCACTTCCCCACCGGCAGCGAGGACACGGTGGAAAAAGGAAGGCTGGGAGAGGAATGCGACAGGCTCTGCAGGATTTTTGACGAGGTTACATCAAAAAGCCTTGTGCTTCTGGACGAATCCCTTTCCTCCACAGGCTCCTTTGAGGGCGCATATATAGCCTCCGAGGTGCTGGAGGGCTTCAGCATGGCGCGGCTGCGCTGTATTTTCTCCACCCATCTGCACGACCTTGCCGCCTCCGTCGACAGAATAAACGCTGAGTGCCGAAAGGGCGGCGGTGTTCCCATTGACAATATGGTTGCCGAGGTGACAGAGGGCAAGCGCAGCTTTAAGATTGTCCGCAAAACGCCGGACGGCAAGAGCTATGCCCGCGATATTGCCGAAAAATACGGTCTTTCCCTTGACAGGATAATGGAAAAGCTGAAAAACAGACTGTGAGTAAGTATCTGCGGCTTTTGTATGGGCGCAAATACCCGCAAAACAAAAAAATTCAAAAAAAGTATTGCTTTTTTCGATTATCTATGGTAGAATACTACTTGCTGAATTTTTGTTAATAATTATCAATATAAACGGAGGTGCTGAAAATGGCTAAGTGTGATATCTGCGGAAAAGGCGTAACGTTCGGTCACAACGTTTCCCACTCCAACCGCAAGACCAACAGATGCTGGAAGCCTAACATCAGAAAGGTAAAAGCAGTTGTGAACGGCTCTCATACCACTGTTCACGTTTGCTCCCGTTGCCTGCGTTCAGGCAAGGTCGAGCGCGCGTAAATCTTAATTGATATATCGCAGCACAGCTTCCGCTTTTTGCGGAAGCTTTTGTGTATTTGCTGAGAGTTTTGCAGTATTTACGCATAAAAGCTGTTATGCAAATATGCACTGCCGAAACCATACGAAAATGCTTGGAAAGGGGGACAAAAACCGTGAATAACAAGCGTTTTTCAGCGCTTATCGGAGCAGATTTTCCGAGGGACGCATACGGGGAGCTTTTTTCGCTTGAATGTGTTACTAATGTATACGTCCTCCCTCCCGACCCGTCGTTAGACTCACCCATAAAGACTCATCCCGACACGATTCTGTGCGTTTTCCGCGGCGTGCTTTACTGTCACGAAAGCTATGCCGCCGCAGCCGCAGATATACTGAAAGAGATTGCAGACGAGTGCGGGCTTACCCTTTGTCCCTGCGGCGGCAGAAGAAGCGGGATTTACCCTTTTGACGCGGCTTTCAACGCCCTTTGCGACCCCAAGGAGCGTTTTATCATCGCAAGAGAAAGCAGCATTTGCGAGCCTCTGAAACCGTTTTGCAGCGACACTCGGCAGGGCTATGCCTCCTGCTGTGCTCAGATTATAAATGATACCGTGGTAACTGCCGATCCCGCCATTGAAAAAACCGCCCTGCGCTCCGGTATTGCGGCTGAACGCATAAGAGGCGGCGGTATACTGCTGAAAGGCTATGACAAAGGATTTATCGGCGGCTGTACCGGCGTTATTCACAAAGGCGGCACAGACACGGTGCTGACGGTGGGCGACCCCCATTCCTGCGAGGCGGGACGGGAGCTTGCCGCTCTGTGCGAAAAAATGAATGTGCCGGTTATCCCCCTCGGCAGCGGTCCACTGATCGATGTGGGCGGGATCAAGCTGATACCGGTTAAGCAGCGCCCGTAAGTACCGAAGCGCCGCGCAGGCGGCAGGTTCTCTCCCGCCGTCCGCGGCAGCATATTGTGCGAAAATGCAAAAATCCGTTTAATCCGAAGCGATAATCCGAAAAAACACTTTACATCCGCCCCCGTTTTATGTATAATATATTCGTCGGTGAGTCGCAAAACGCGCATAGCTTTGTCGGCGGCTATCCTAAATGCAAAACTTAATACTATCGAGGTGTGGCGCAATTGGTAGCGCGCTTGCTTTGGGAGCAAGATGCTGCAGGTTCGAGTCCTGTCACTTCGACCAAATTCGCGGTTTTGACCGCAAATCGAAGCCGCAAGTGGTAACTGAATACCTTTGCGGCTTCTTTGTAATATCATTTATTGCTAAAATAATCGCATTTGTATAACCTTAAAAACTATATCTATTGATATACTTTCAATATGTTAATTTATTTCAGCTCTTGGAGTTTTCGCTATGCAAATGAATTGTATTGTAGATTTTAAAACAGCAATTGGTTTTAAGGATGTTTGTTGTAAAACTTTAGTGATACCTGAAGGTGTAACAATAATTAAAAATGGTGCGTTTCGTGATTATTATGGGTTGGAAGAAGTAGTATTTCCAAGTACTTTATTAGAGATTGGCGCAAGAGCTTTCGAAAATTGTACCAACTTAAAATATGTATCTTTACCATTCGAAGTTAACAAATTAGGCATGTATGCATTTGCCGGATGTGTCAACATGAAATACGCTGACTTTTTATACACACAAATACGAATCATTCCCGAAAGCACTTTTTTAAATTGTAAAAGTATTGAAGGTATTTTTCTTCCCGACGATGTTGAGAGAATTTGCAAAAATGCTTTTTTATCCTGCGACAAACTGACGTACTTTTATACCCCACCAAAATTGAAAATTTTTGAGTGCATTCCTACATCAAAACATATAAATTCAATATGGATACCAAATGAGACAATTCATATAGAGGATATAGAAATGTATTCCTTCAATAATACAGAGTTTATTTTAAATCAACAACAATATGAAAGATTTCGATATGTTTTACCTTCCTCTGCGAGAATTACGATTAACAACTATTACACAAACATAAGTAAAAAAGTTTCAGATGCTGAACTTGTACTTGCGCAGGCAAGCGACTCTATAAATTGTATGCAAAACTCGTTATCAGTTTCCGAAAACACTGTGAATTACAGTTTATACAATCAAGCAAAGTATTTACTTGAAATTGAAAATTGCATACTTAACAAACCATCAAAAATTGAGATATGCAAAATCAATTTCTCCAACTATAATGTTGATTATGATATTACCACAACAATTACATTTAATAAAAAAAATCGAACTTATCGCTATGAACGAACCGAGTTTGGCAATATACAGAAAACTATAGGCAGTGGTATTATAGATTCTCAAGAGTGGGAGAATTTTGAAAATTTATGTGCAAAAAACACTTTTTTATACAAACATTCTAATCCAATATCATCTAAAGATAAGCGCTATTGGCATATCAAACTAATATATACAAACAGGAAAACGATTGATTATACCTCAACGAATTTCAAAAGCGAAGAATATCTTTTGTTTTATGATTGCTTCGGGAAATATGTTGAAAC
>JBJDYY010000173.1:0-11751 GCA_051867715.1 Candidatus Avispirillum sp. | reverse complement strand
AGACTGGGCGCATACCCCGGCGCGGGAAATAGCAGATTGCATTATAAACAATGTAAAAAACGGTGATATAATACTCTGTCACGACTTTGTAGGCGGCGCCTCCTACACCGCCCGGGCTCTGCGCACCGTCATACCGAAACTTCTGGAAATGGGCTATGAATTCGTAACCGTGTCGGAGCTTTTAGGTACCGAATAAACCTCAGAAAGGCAGACGCTTTTTTAAAGCGTCTGCCTTTCTGTTAAGCTGATTAATCATCTCAGATGAATTTTTTTATAAAATATGCTATAATTCTTGTAACGTTTCTGCATTTTTCCTATCTAACAGTTGAAAGGGCGGTGAAAAAGTGACTGATTTTGAAAAATTATTTAACGAAAACCGGGATTTTGTTTTCAAGTATCTGATGAAACTTACCCGCAGCACTTCCCTTGCAGAAGAACTGACTCAGGAAACTTTTTTCCGCGCTTATATGAACTATTCGTCTCTGCGAAACAAAGAAAAAGCCCCGGTGTGGCTTTGTCAGATAGCAAAGAATACATATTATACCTGGTACAATGAGCAAAAGAAAACCGTTCCTCTTGAAACGGCGGAATTTAATGACAGCCATGAGAACATAGAGGACGCCTTTGTGCGAAAGGAACTCTCACAAAAAGCGCTTGCCTGTCTGCACAGTCTTGAAGAACCGTATAAAGAAGTATTTATGCTGTCTGTTTTCGGCGGTTTCTCACTAAAGGACATCAGCAGTATTTTCGGCAAAAGTGAAAGCTGGGCACGGGTCACATTTTACCGTGCAAAGCAAAAAATATCAGAAAAAATGAGGTATTGATATGAATTGCAATGTAATTAAAGACCTGCTTCCCCTATATATTGACGGTTGCTGTTCCGTAGAAAGCGCAGATATCGTAAAAGAGCACATTGAAAAATGTCCCGAATGCAAAAAACTGTATGAAGAAATGAAAGCTCCTTCGGATTTTGCACAGTCCGCTCCGGCGCCGGTAAAACTCGGCAGGATTAACGAGCGTAAAGCATCCGTTCTTCAATCCGTATTGCTTTTTGTTTCCTTTGCACTGATTGCAATAGGCGTTTCCTTGGAAGCAGCCACCTCATCCGGATATATGAACGGTTTTTGGGCAGTCACGCTTACAGTTCCGGCAACGGGATTTATGCTGTCTCTTACAAACTGGTATTTTGTAAAACTTTATAAAAGCAGAAAAATATTTTCAAACTGCTCTTTGTTTGCAACGCTCGGCATAACCGCCGTCGCCTATGTCTGGTCGGGACTGCATTACAAATTCGGCACATTTGATTTTCAATTTATCGGCAATGCCGGCTTTATAAGTTTACTGCAAAGCCCAATATGCTTTTTCGGCATAGGTATTTTGCTGACCGCTGTTCTTTGCGTGCTGTCCAAAGTTCTGTCAAACATGTACGCCGCAATGCTCGGTAAAGAATAGAAGATAGCCATGATAAACAAAAAGAAAATCGGATGTCTTGTATTGATTATTGTAATTGTTCTGTTTATATCTCTTATATCTCTTTATATTTTTTGGGTCAGTTCAACAGATTCATTTTATATTTATGAGACAGAAGACGAGATCATTGAGCTCTTTCAAAATAATACCGATGATTTTGAACAGTATGTCAACAAATTTTACGGACATAACCTGTGGAAAGACTATTTTGCAGACACAAAAGATAATGATTTCCCCAATTATAAAAAATTCAAAAAGTATATTACTGATGAAGAATACAAATATTTTGAAGAATTCGATCAAAAATACCATCCCGCATTTTGGTCGTCGAACGGTTGTGTATTCAGTACAAAAGAAGGCAATGTTGAGATTATCAAAGCAATAGGGTCTAATGAACCTATTGAGGTGAAACGCGCAAAAAGTAACGGCTGTCAAATTCAATATTTCGATAACGGATGGATTTGTATTCACTATTATTTGAAATAGATGTATTCATAGAAGTTTTCAATGTTATCACATTACATAATTTGAATCAAATACATACAATTCAGGTAATCCATATGAAAAAAGCCGTATTGATTTCAGAAATTCTACTGATTATCCTCATTATCCTGCTACCTCTCGGTGTAGTTATATCATACTGCTTCGGCTATATATTTGAGCTGGCGGATTATATACTGTTTTCAGCAGTAACTGCCGTGTTCTCCGTCGGGGTTGTAATACTGTGCCTGCTGGCAAAAAAGCGCGGATGCAGTATCAGCAGCATTTTGATAGCTGTGCCGGCACCGTTATCAATTGTCAACGCTGCCGTCTATATACTGAAATGTTTCAATATATGGGTTATTTTAAGTGTGTTTGTCTGCGCAGGCTGCTGTTTTTTCCTGACAGCAATATGTGCAAAGCCAATGATATTAAAAGTCATCGCATTGATACTGTCTGCACTGATGATGGTGCCTGTATTATTATACGGAAATACGGCAGGCCTTATTGCACTGATTTTCGGAGACATGGTACAGAATACGGTTGTAAAGTCTGTCGAATCACCAAGCGGTTCATATTACGCAGAAATTATCGACAGCAATCAGGGTGCGCTGGGCGGCGATACGCTTGTTTATGTATATGAAAACAAAGGGATCGATAATTTTGCTTTCAAAACATACAAAAAGCCTCAAATGCTGTATCAAGGCGATTGGGGCGAATTTAAGTATATGAATATCTATTGGAAAGACGACAACTGTTTGATTATTAACGCTGTTGAATACAAAATAGGATAAATATAAAAAATCCTGCAAACTGAAAAAGGCGCAGTCAAAACCGCACCGTCAAAAGTCAATATAAAGCGCTTGTGGCACCTTCCATACGGACGGTGCCACAAAAGCATTTTCAGTTATTGTCAGTCAGCAATATAAGGCAGGAGAGCAACTACGCGTGCGCGCTTAATAGCCACGGTAAGCTGTCTCTGATGCTTTGCACATGCGCCGCTGATACGGCGGGGCAGGATCTTGCCTCTCTCGGAAATAAACTTTCTGAGACGGACGGTATCCTTATAATCGATATAATCGATCTTGTCCTCGCAGAAAATGCAGACTTTCTTTCTTCTGCGGTTGTTCGCGCGGGGCGCGGGTTTTCTTTCTGCGCGGGGCGCAGAGTTTTCAGCGGGAGCTTCGGCAGTAGCCTCTTCCGCTGCAGCGGGCTGTTCGACAACTTCTTCTGTTGTAACAGTCTTATCTGTATCCATGTTTCTAATGAAACCTCCATTCAATGTAAAAGAAATATCTTTTGTAATTCAGCCGCTCTGTGACAAATGTCAGAAGGGCAGCTCATCCTCGTCGCTGATCTCTTCAAATTTGGGTGTATCGCTGCCTGCGGCAGGGCTGGAAAACGCGGGAGCTCCATAGCTTTCCGGAACATAAGACTGAGCAGCGGCCGCCTGCTGAACAGCAATGGGGCTTTCGCTCTTTGCGTCAACGAAGAATGCCTCGTCAACGACAACTTCCGTAGCGTAATGCTTTACATTGTTGTTGTCCGTCCAGTTTCTTGTCTGGATGGAGCCCACAACACAGATAGAGCTTGCTTTCCTGAAATACCTGGTGATAAATTCAGCATTCTGTCTCCAAGCGGTACAGCTGATGAAATCAGCAGTACTTTCCTCACCGTTTCTGCCGCCGTAGCGACGGTTTACGGCAATGGTAAAGGACGTTACAGATATACCGGAAGGAGTGGTTTTGAGTTCGGGATCAGCGGTAAGTCTGCCGCCGATAATAACCTTATTGAAGTTGAAATTTGCCATTTATTTTCCCTTTCCTTAGGCACATCCCAAAGGATCAAGCCTTCTTCTCGTCGTGACGGATCACGATGGAGCGCATAATACCGTCGGTAATACCGAAGATACGCTCCAGCTCTGCGGGGAACTCTGCTTCTGCGTTGAAAGTAACGAGAACATAGTATCCCTCGTTCTGGTCATTGATGGGATAAGCAAGTCTGCGCTTGCCCCACTCGCTGACCTCACCTACGGTTCCGTGAGCTGCAATCAGATCCGTGAACTTAGCCGTAAGCGCCTTGATCTCCTCATCTGCGAGTCTTGCGTCGATGATGAACAAGGTTTCATAAGAGTTCATAAGCTTCTCCATATTTTACACCTCCCTATGGACTTTAGACCGACGGCGCTGATTTATCCGCCGGCAGAGAGACGGGCATAAATATCCCGTAACGCTTGAATTATACCATCAATATTTCAGTATGTCAATATTTTTCGGATAAATTTTCTTTTTTGCAGGGCACTTATATATAAATGAAAAGTTTCGCGTATGATACGCAATCGAAATGTAACAAAAAGGCGGTGCGGCGGCGGATTTTTTTGTATAAATCTTTAATTTTTGAAAAAATTAACAAAAAGCCTTGTATATTTTCTCTTTATGCACTAAAATATAAAAGGTGCGATATGCTTCGCGCCGGAAACTGTCCAAAAAAATTTATATAAATTAACGGAGGACTAAAAAATGTCAGTTAAAGTTGCAATTAACGGCTTCGGTCGTATCGGACGTCTTGCATTCCGTCAGATGTTCGGCGCAGAGGGCTATGAGGTTGTAGCCATCAACGACCTTACCGATCCCAAAATGCTTGCTCACCTTCTGAAGTATGACACCGCTCAGGGCGGCTACTGCGGCAGAATAGGCGAGAACGCACACACCGTTGAGGCAGGCGAGGATTACATCACCGTCGACGGCAAGAAGATCACCATTTACAGCGAGAAGAACGCAGCAGACCTTCCCTGGGGCAAAATCGGCGTAGACGTTGTTCTGGAGTGCACCGGCTTCTACACCTCCAAGGAAAAGAGCCAGGCTCACATCGACGCAGGCGCGAAGAAGGTAGTTATCTCCGCTCCCGCAGGCAACGATCTTAAGACTATCGTTTACAGCGTTAACGAGAAGACCCTGACCGCTGATGATAAGATCATCTCCGCAGCTTCCTGCACCACCAACTGCCTCGCTCCCATGGCAAAGGCACTTAACGACTACGCTCCCATCCAGAGCGGTATCATGTCCACCATCCACGCATACACCGGCGACCAGATGATCCTTGACGGTCCTCACAGAAAGGGCGACCTCCGCCGTGCACGAGCAGGCGCTGCAAACATCGTTCCCAACTCCACCGGCGCAGCTAAGGCAATCGGCCTTGTTATCCCCGAGCTGAACGGTAAGCTCATCGGCAGCGCTCAGAGAGTTCCCGTACCCACCGGCTCCACCACCATCCTCACCGCTGTTGTTAAGGGTGCCGATGTTACCAAGGAAGGCATCAACGCCGCTATGAAGGCAGCAGCTTCCGAGTCCTTCGGCTACAACGAGGAGCCCATCGTTTCCTCCGATGTTATCGGTATGAGATACGGCTCCCTGTTCGACGCTACCCAGACCATGGTTGCAAAGATCGCCGACGATCTCTACGAGGTTCAGGTAGTTTCCTGGTACGATAACGAGAACTCCTACACCAGCCAGATGGTTCGTACCATCAAGTACTTCGCAGAGCTTGCGTAAGTCTTGTAGATTAACAGCATAACAATTCCGGGCGGGCGCTCCCATACAGAGCGCCCGCTCTATTGCTTTAAGTAAAATGCAGACTTCGGGAGGATTTATTATGGAAACAAAAAAACGCTGCACCGCGCTCACGGTAATACTTGCCGTCTCGGCGGCAGTCTTTGCCGTTGCCGAAACAGCAGATTTTGTATCTTTTCTTGACACAGTCCGCTTGCTGTCAATGTGGAATGTCGGCAATTCAGTAGCGAGCAGCATAGCTACGTTTATAGTAGAACTTGTCTCCGATATCGCAATTTTTGTATTGTTATCCGTATTTTTCTGTAATACGAAAAATAAAGGGCTCTATATTGTGGCGCTGACCGTTTACGCAGCATTCCGTATCTACTGCGCCGCTATCGTAAATGCTATTACATACAAGATATATATGCTTGTTTTTGCACTTGCCGCAGTTTTGTTCATTGTCAATACCTTTATGAATAATAAAATGCTGACAGCGTGCCGTATATCGTCGGCAGCGCTGCTGGCAGTGTCATCAGTTTCCGCCGTCGTAAACATTATCGGAAAAATCATGTACTCAGCACAGTCCGGAGGCATACCGTCGCCGAATCAGATAATTTCAATTATCACCGCCTTGATCTTAAATTTTCCCATCATTCCCCTGACACTTGTGCTGTATTATTTCGTGTTTGTCAGAAAGAAACCGGAGTTGAGCTCTCAGAATAATGCCGATTCCCGCATTCAAGCTTGAAAATTTATAATTACATATTTTTTAACAAAGTATTGACAACCGGTTGAAAAATAGCTATAATTGATTTATTCTATTCGGAGGCATAGCTCAGCTGGTTAGAGTACTTGCTTGACATGCAAGGGGTCACTGGTTCGATTCCAGTTGTCTCCACCAGCCCGGAATACCGGGTACAATAAAGATACCGCCGTTTCCTCTTAAGAGCGCAGAGGAATCGGCGGTGTTTGTTTTTATCTTCCCTGTTACATAGAAAAAGCAGCTGACAACATCGGCAGCCTTACCCGCGGAAACTATGCCCGCGGCGCAGAATCTACAAATGATGTGTCAACCACTATTTATAGAATAGCCGATTTGTACGGATTTGTCAAGCAGTTTGACGAAGAATTTTCTCTGGCTCCGGAAGTAAATCCCGTATTGCTGAATGAAGACGGAACACCGAAGGTGTTTTACCACGGTACCAACAGTAAGTTCACAAGTTTCTCTCCGGAGGAAATGAGCCATAGAGAGGGTTCGTACTTCTTTGCAGAAAACAAAGAAGATGCCGCTGCGTACGGTAAATATGTAATGCCTGTATATCTTGCAGGAAGAAATTTAGCGGACTATGATAATCAGCCGAGCGAATTTTACAAGCTGCGCAGTAAGCGAGAACAGGTGCAATGGCTTAAAGACCACGGATATGACGGCTGGTATGCTGACATGGACAGCGGCGGATGGGGAGAAGCGTCTGTCTTTTCACCCACTCAGGTGAAGAGCACCACGGACAATATAGGCACCTATGACGGTAATAGCGAGAAAAAATCAGAAAGAGCGCCGACTCTCTGGAGGGGCAAAAAGCCTCAAACCCGTACCTTGCGTACGACGTCCAGTATGCCGATAGCACTCTTTCTAATGGTACTATACCACAAGATGGAGTGAAAAGTCAAGAAGAATCCGAAAAATATTCTTCGACGGAAAGCGACAACAAACGCCGGTCGCGGTCGAAAAGAGACGAGAAAAGCGGGGCGGCGGCTGAAGCGGAGGCGGCAAATAATAAAAACGCCTCGGAGGGCGTTTTGCAATCGAGTGCGATATTTAAAAAGCAGACTGAAGCTGAATTTCTTGATGATCTTAAAAAGATCCCCCAGGCGTACGCCCAAAGCGTGTATCAACTTCAATCTGTTGTAATAGTATACCACAAGAGAAAGCTGAAAGTCAAGAGAAATCGAAGAAAATCCCTCGACGGAAAGCGACAATAAGCGAATCTCTCGATATAGAATTCAATAAAAAAACCGAGTTACCGTGGCGCAATTTGCTTCAAAAAAGCCATTGCTAATACTCCACGTTCTCCTCGGTTCAATAATATTATAACACAGAGCCCAAACGTTGTCAAGCCCGAATCGGTATGACCGATTCCGAAAGGACAGGAATTCTCAGCAAATAGAAAATAGTTGTCCCGATTTATGAAGGGCAAGCAGACAAATTAACATACGCTACGGTGTATTTTGAAAATCTTCTCGGTGGTTTCGTAGATGGCGAGAATTTTGTTCCGTTAAGATTCGGACTAAAGCATAGTGCAAACGGCAAGGCTACACTATATGTGATGGTTGACCAAAATGTCATTTCTACGAAAGAACTGACAATAAAAAAGACAGAGGTCTTAAATGCCCCAGCCTTGCAAAAGCAGACTCCGGAAGCACCTCGCTCTGTCACATATAGTGTACCACAGATCATTTCACTTGTCAATCGTAAATAACTTCTATAATTCCTGTCAATTTTCCAAAGCACTGACAGGAGACTATCAATATAATACTTCCCTTTCACCCTATCAATTTTTGCCGTGTATATTTCAAATTCCGTTGACACACACCCGGCGCGGTGCTACAATAGAAATATAAAAGCCAAAAATCAAAGGAGATACATATATGGAACAGAAATTTTATATTTGCGAGCATTGCGGAAAAATCGTAGCTGTTGTTCAGGACAGCGGCGCACCCCTTATGTGCTGCGGTCAGAAGATGAAGGAAATTGTACCCGGCACAAGTGACGGCGCTGCGGAAAAGCACATCCCCGTATACACCGTAGAAAACGGTATCGTCACCGTTACCGTCGGAGAAGTCGAGCATCCTATGACAAACGAGCATTATATTGAGTGGGTGTCTTTGCAGACAAAGCAAGGTAACCAGAGAAAACTGCTGCAGCCCGGCGATGCTCCCAAGGTTTGCTTTGCCGTATGCGACGGTGACGAGGTAGAGGCTGTTTACGCATACTGCAATCTGCACAAACTGTGGAAAGCAGAAGCAAAGAGCGCAGACACAGAAAGCACCTGTGCTGTCGGCAGCCCCGAAAGCGCGTCAACCGAGAACTACACCGTGTGCAAGTGCAATAAAGTAACCTACTTCGACATTCTTGACGAAATTCACAGACACAGCGACATAGACAATCTTCTTGATATGTTTGAGGATGTAAAGGATGCAACCCGCTGCTCCACCGGCTGCGGCGGTTGCTATAATAAAGTAATCGACATTATTTCCGAAGAAATCATGGGCAAGTAATATTTGCGCTGTAACAAACAGGCGGTCAAGCGAAAAATTGCGTAGCCGCCTGTTTTTCATGCAACTTCACAAGCTCTGCGTAATTTATGAACATTTCCGATTTTTCTCCCCGTTTTGTCAAGAAAGTCCGGTCAGACCCTATTCGAAAATTCCGTCGACAAAATAAGACACGCATTTTGAGCGATTTTTGCCCGTTTTTGCCCGTTTTTCACCCTGCAATTTTTCGGGAATTTTGTCGATAAATTCATAAAAATTCAAAGTCGGTGTATAAGTATACAAATTCCATTATTAACCGACAAAAGCGGAGAGAGGTTTTTTCGAAGCACCCAGTCAGGACCTCCGGCAAAGCCGGAGGCTTGAATAAGCCCTGGAAGGGCATATTACGGACAAAACCCCTAAAGGGGCGCCGAAAGGTTTGCCGACCGCATTCCATTTTCCAGCAACCCCTAAAGGGGTTTTATCTTATGCCTTTGTATTCTTGCAACCCGTAAACGGGTCAACATACTCCTTTATCGTCATTTGATCCAGCTGCTCATCCTCTATTAGTTGGTTCCTTATGTATTCCTGTATCTGCTTTTTATTGCGTCCTACTGTATCTACATAATACCCTCTGCACCAAAAGTGTCTGTTCCCATATTTGTACTTTAGGTTAGCGTGTCGGTCAAATATCATTAAACTGCTTTTCCCTTTCAAGTACCCCATCACCTGCGACACGCTGTATTTCGGCGGTATACTTACCAACATATGTATATGGTCGGGGCATAATTCTGCTTCTATTATCTCCACCCCCTTTTGTTGGCATAATTGTCTCAGTATCTTCCCTATATCCACCTTTATTTCTCTGTATATTGCCTGTCTCCTGAATTTTGGCGCAAATACAATATGGTATTGACATCTGTATGTCGTATGGTCTAAACTGTTTATGTCTTTATCTTTCACGATAAGACCTCCTTGTTTTTTAGTTGTGTGGTCGGCAAACCACTTCGATTTTAACAAGGAGTTTTTTCTTTGTCTTCTTTTCCCATAGCTCCAAGCCTTTTATTCCCCCGGCGTAGCCGGGGGTTTACTTTGGCGAGCCAACGAAAAAGCATCCCTGCCGGAGCAAATGGCAGGGATGCTTTTCATTCTATATTCTGATTTTACGCCATCTTGTTGAGGGCAACAGTAAACTGGCTCTTCTTGTGAGCCGCCGCATTCTTGTGAATGATATTGCGCTTTGCAGCCTTGTCGACTACAACAACTGCAGCCTTGTATGCCTCGGCAGCAGCAGCCTTGTCACCGCTTTCTACCGCAGAATGGAACTTCTTGATGGTAGTCTTCATCTGGCTCTTGAACATCTTGTTACGCAGAGTCTTGGTTGCAGTAACTTTTACACGCTTTTTAGCACTTTTAATGTTAGGCATTCTCTATCCTCCTGATTAAAATAAAAGCGTCGCCTCCGCCTGAGAGGGTACATTGGCGAACATTCTCATACAGTTAGTTATTTTAGCACAGGCTGCGCGTCTTTGCAAGACCTTTTTTCAAAAAAGTCAAAACTTTTTGAATTTTTCGCAGAAATCCCGTTAACGCAAAGGAAAATTTACTCTTTTAACAAATAATATATTATAAAATTATTGTATATTTCCCCGTTTTGTGATAGAATATTATGAAATAATATTTATCTTCACCGGAGACACACTATGAAATATTTTGTACTTATACCTGACGGCATGGCAGACCGCCCCGTTGCCGAGCTTGGAAATAAAACGCCTATGGAGGCTGCGAAAAAGCCTAATATGGACGCGCTTTGCCGCCGCAGTCTCTGCGGAACCGTCCTGAATGTTCCCGTGGGAATGGTACCCGAAAGCGACACCGCAAATCTTGCCATTCTTTCCTATAACCCCAAAGTATACTCAAAGGGTCGCTCCCCTCTTGAAGCAATGAGTATGGGGCTTGATATGGCAGAAGACGACACCGCCATTCGCTGTAATATCGTTACCGTGTCAGAGGACGGCGGCGCTTACGAAGATCAGATTATGATAGACCACAGCGCGGACGAGATAACCACTGAGGAAGCCGATGTGCTTGTGGGCGCCCTTAACGAGCAGCTTGCAAACGAAATGCGTCATCTTTATACAGGCGTCAGCTACCGCCATTGCCTGCTGTGGAAAAACGCTTCCCAGACATATCCCTTTATGCGTCCCCACGATATTATCGGCAAACGCATAGGCGACTATCTTCCCAAAGCCGACAACGGCGGCGCGGAGTTTTTGGAGTTCCAGAAAAAAGGCTACGAAATACTTAAAAATCATCCCGTAAACCTTGCAAGAAAGGATAGAGGACTGCGCCCCGCAAACTCCCCCTGGCTGTGGAGCCCCGGAGCAAAGCCGGCGCTTCCCTGCTTCAAGGAAAAATGGGGCGTTGACGGCGCCATAATTTCCGCAGTCGACCTGATAAAGGGCATCGGCAAGTGCGCAGGAATGAAAGTTCTGGATGTTGAAGGCGCAACCGGAAACTGCCATACAAACTATGCCGGCAAAGCCGCCGCAGCCGTCAAATGCTTCGAGGACGGCGACAAATTCGTGTATGTTCATGTCGAAGCTCCCGACGAGTGCGGACACCGCGGAGAAATCGAAAACAAGGTATACAGCGTAGAAAAAATAGACGAGCTTATTCTCGGCCCCGTTTACGAGTATCTTAAAAACAGCGGCGAGGATTTCAGAATTCTGGTGCTTCCCGACCATCCCACCCCTATTGAAATCCGCACACATTCCAGCGAATATGTTCCGTTCTTTATGTACGACAGCACAAAGACTGAGACGGGTCCCGACACCTACACCGAGGAAAGCGCACGCGCTTGCAGCACGGTAATTGATGACGGAAGCACATTACTTGATATGATGATAGGCCATGAGGAAAGCTGATATGAGTACAGACAGGGAAAAAGAAAACGGCTACGACCCCTACGCGGAGCTTAAGGGATATTTTCCCGAGG
>JBJDYY010000172.1:0-2488 GCA_051867715.1 Candidatus Avispirillum sp. | reverse complement strand
CCAAAAGTCCTTTCGGAATTTTACAAAATCAGTATAGCATTTATGAGTGAAAAATGCAAACGGTTATACGGCGGGGCTGACCCACCCCAAAGGATCCTTTTTTACTCCGTTTACGCGGAATTCAAAATGCAGGTGGTTGCCCTTGGAAAATCCCGTGGTACCCACATATCCTATCACCTGCCCCCGCGTTACCGTCTGTCCGCCGCAAACCGCCAGCGACGAGCAATGGGCGTACAGCGTGCTTATTCCGCCGCCGTGGTCTATCAGAATAAAATTTCCGTAGCTTGAATGGTTCATAGCGCGCACCACGGTGCCGTCGTTTGCCGCGTATATGGGAGTGCCCGCCGGAGCCGCCGTATCAAGCGCCCAATGGAGAGCTCCCAAAGGGTCGGTTTCCCCATAGCGGCAGGTTATATATCCCACTCCCGCAGGCAAAGGCCACATATAGTCGCCGACGGCACTTACCGGGGAGGAATTCTGATCTTTTATCTGCGACAGGAGCGTTTCAAGCTCGCTTTCAAGCTCGCTCTCCGCCCTGCGCGCCGCGTCGTATTCGCGCTGCAGCGCCTCCCTGTCCTTTGAAAGAGAGTCATAATAGCTTTCCGCACGGCGTGAAAGCTCGCCGTACTTTTCCCTGTCCGCTTCAAGGGAGGAAAGAGTACTTTCCTGAAGCGCCTTTGCGCTTTTCAGCTCCTCCGCCGCGTCGGACAGGCTTTGCTTGTCCGCCTCCAGCTTTTCGGCAGTTCTGCGGTCGTATTCCAGTACGGTATTTATCCGCTCAAGGCGGGACAGGAAATCGCTGACGCTTACACTGCCGAACAGCACCTGAAGATACCCCGCGCCGCCGCTGTCCTGACTGTCGCGAAGGCGCTCTTTCATTTTTTCACGGGTCTCACCTATGCTCCTTTCAAGGGCGTCCACCCTGTCCTCCGTCTCGCTTATCTGCTCCGACAGTTCCCGATTCAGCGCCTCGGAAGCGGCGATTTTCTGATCAACCGCTTCTACCAGCATATCAATACTGCGCTTGTTTTCAAGGGCGCCGCCCGCCTGTGAGTCAAGGGAAGCTATTTTATCTTCAAGCTCCTTTTGCCGCCCCTCAAGCTCCGATATTCTGTCGCGGTATTTCTGCACATCGGCGTTTGCCGCACCCGCCGCCGATGAAAAGGAAAAAATCATGGCGGCGCAGACTCCCGCCGCAAAAACGCGTATTACTGCTCTCCTTATATTCATTGATTTTCACCTCTTATATGTACTATTATCTGACAGTATCATACACTTTCGCCGTTATTAAGTCATCATAAAAACGTAAGGGAAATGTAAAAGAGCCGTAGGCTCATATTTTGGAAAAAAGTCTTTATTTTTTTCATGTCTTATGGTACAATAAAAATAACTAAGGCATATAATAGGGTGGCACGGCAATCTGCCTGCGAGCCCTGCCCCTTTCAGCAATATCCGGAGAAATAGTTCTCCGCAGACCACGGAGCCGCACATGGTTTTTACTTCTCTTGAATTTCTGTTTCTGTATTTTGCGGTGACGATGATATGCTATTTCATCGTCCCTCTGCGCCTGAGGAATATGGTTCTGCTCGTCGTCAGCCTTGTATTCTACGGCTGGGGTGAGCCGAAATATGTCGTTATAATGCTTGTCTCCATGGTGGTGGACTACACCTGCGGCTACTTTGCGGGCAAGTACAGGGAGACCGATAAAAAGAGGGCGCGGCGATTTGTTATAATCAGCGCCGTCATAAACCTGGGTATACTGGGATTTTTCAAATACTACACATTCATTGTGCAGAATCTGCAGCTTCTGCCCTTTGAGTTTCTCAAAAAGATACCGCTGTTTGCAGATGTTCCCCTGTCTATCGGAATTTCATTCTACACCTTCCAGACCATGTCCTACACCATCGATGTATACAGGGGCGACGCGAAGGTGCAGAGAAACATGGCCTCCTTCGGCGCCTATGTCACCCTGTTCCCTCAGCTTATAGCGGGACCCATTGTCAGATATCAGGATGTGGACGATCAGCTCCGCTCAAGACCTCACAACATAGATATGTTCGCCTCCGGTATGCGCACCTTTGTGTGCGGCTTTGCCAAAAAGATCATGCTGGCAAACGCCGCAGGCGCTTTGTGGGATCATTTCAGAGGTCTGTCGGAGTCCGGCGGCTCCGTTACGGTGCTTGGCTCCTGGACGGGACTTATTCTCTACGCTTTCCAGATATACTTTGACTTTTCCGGATATTCCGATATGGCAATAGGACTGGGAAAAATGCTGGGCTTTAACTTTAAGGAAAACTTTTTCTACCCCTATGTTTCAAAGAGCATTACGGATTTCTGGCGCCGCTGGCATATTTCCATGGGCACCTGGTTCAGGGAGTATGTATATATCCCCCTCGGCGGCAACCGCTGCGCAAAGTGGAAAATGTTCCGCAATATTATAGTGGTATGGTTCCTTACGGGACTTTGGCACGGCGCAAGCTGGAACTAC
>JBJDYY010000171.1:0-11827 GCA_051867715.1 Candidatus Avispirillum sp. | reverse complement strand
CTGATCGCGGAATAATTTCCGAGCCCGACGCGGACGCGCTTATCTGCGGACTTTATGAGATACTGAAAGACCTTGAAGACGGTAATCTTACGGTGGACACCTCCTGCGAGGATGTGCATATGTTTGTGGAGCAGGAGCTGACTGCGCGCATAGGAGATATAGGCAAAAAGCTGCACACGGCGCGCAGCCGCAACGATCAGGTGGCTTTGGACATGAGGATGTACCTTATGGACGAGGCGGCACAGATATCAGATAAGCTGAAAGCGCTGATTGCCGTGCTTTGCGACAAGGCTGAGGAGCACGCAAACACCATAATGCCCGGCTACACCCACCTTCAGCGGGCACAACCCATTGTTTTCGGTCATCATCTGATGGCGTACGCCATGATGCTTCTGAGGGATGTTTCCCGTCTTACCGACTGGAGGGCGCGGACAAACTCCTGCCCTATCGGCTGCTGCGCTCTTGCGGGGACTACTTATGACACGGACCGCCGGATGGAAGCGGGTCTTTTGGGCTTTTCTGACATCTGCCTCAATTCCCTTGACGGTGTGTCCGACAGGGATTTCTGTATTGAGCTGCTCAGCAGTCTTTCGATTATAATGATGCATCTTTCCCGTTTTTCCGAGGAAATTATTCTGTGGTCAAGCTGGGAGTTCAAGTTCATTGAGCTCAGCGACGCCTACACCACAGGCTCCTCCATTATGCCGCAAAAGAAAAACTCCGACATGGCGGAGCTTGTGCGCGGCAAGTGCGGCAGGGTTTACGGAGAGCTTATGTCCATGCTGACCGTTATGAAAGGTCTGCCTCTCGCCTACAACAAGGATATGCAGGAGGACAAGGAAGGCGTATTTGACGCTCTTGACACTGTTAAAAAATGCCTTGATGTGTTTACTCCTATGATAGCCACCATGACAGTTCTTGAGAGCAATATGAAAAAGGCGGCGCAGGAGGGCTTTATCAACGCCACCGACCTTGCCGACTGGCTGACCGCCGAAAAGGGCGTGCCTTTCAGGACTGCTTACAAGTTGGCAGGTCAGTGCGTTGCTCGCTGCATAAAGCTTGGCACCGTTTTGGAAAAGCTGCCGCTTGAAGAATACAAATCCATAAGCGATGAATTCAGCGAAGAGCTGTATGGCGCTATAGACCTTGACACCTGCGTCAAGCGCCGCTCCTCCGAGGGCGGTACCTCTCCCGACAGCGTCATAGCACAGACAAAATATGTAAGAGAGAAGCTGTGAATAAGCGGGGCGCTGCCCCGATCCCAGCACATGCGAGGCTCTGCCTCGCGCTCCGCTTAGTACCTTTTTTGAGAAAAAGGTACTAAGAACCCCAAAAAACTTTTGATTAGTATGAAGAAAACCCCGCAGGGGTGCCGCGAAAGCGGCAGGCATATGAAGAAAAGCAGAAGAAAGTATACTTTCTCCTGCTTTTCTTCATTGCTATTCGGACGGTGAAACCGTCCGCCCCTGCGGTTAATGTTCAATTTAGCATTGTTTTCTTTCTGTGGGTAGCTTCAAGTCTGCTATCGACACGCTCGTTAGCGTTGCTCTATTTCCGCCGCGATACTTGAAATTTAGGCTAACGGAACAAATTCCCTATACTTCGTCGAATGTGTTATGCCCTTGCAACGTGGCGCCTTGCAGTTGCCAACGTGTCGAGAAGAGGGGAGAGATTCTAAAGAGAGGGGAGAAGATACATCGTCTCCCCTCTCTTTAGCCGTGCAGGGTGGCTCGGAGGGACTGCTGACGGGACAGCAGTCCCTTCGAATAATCCTCTTTCCACCTCTGTCAGCTAATAATCAGGTCTGAATTTCCAAAAGCACTATCAGTTTCGTAAAGCTTTCTTTCTGTAGGTAACTATAAGTCTGCTATCGACACGCTCATTAGCGTTGCTTTACTTCCATAGCGAGACTTGAAACTTAGGCTGACGGCGTAAGCTCCCTACACTTCGTCGAATGTGTTATGCCCTTTCAACGCTACGCCTTGCAGTTGCCAACGTGTCGAGAAGAGGGGAGAAGATACATCGTCTCCCCTCTCTTTAGCCGTGCGGGATGGCTCGGAGGGGCTGCTGACGGGACAGCAGTCCCTTCGAAAAATCCTCTTTCCACTTCTATCAGCTAATAATCATGTCTGAATTCTCAAAAACACTGTCAATTTGTAAAACTTACCTTATGTGAGTAGCTTAAAATCTGCTATCGTCACGCTCCAAAGCTTTGCTTTACTTCCGTAGCGAAACTTGAAGCTTAGGCTAACGGCACAAGCTCCTTTTCACTTCGTCGCATGTGTTGTACTCTTTCAACGTAGCGCCTTGCAGTTCTACCGTGTCGAGAAGAGAGGAGAGATTCTAAAGAGAGGGGAGAAGATTCATCGTCTCCCCTCTCTTTAGCCGGGCGGGAAGGCTCGGAGGGGCTGCTGACGGGTCAGCAGTCCCTTCGAATAATTCTCTCTCCACTTCTGTCAGCAAATAATCAAGTCTGAATTCAATTCCGATAATACTGAAAGCTAAGCGCACCTTTCGGATCGCTTTGAAAATCTTTCTTTGCCCTTATTCTATTTGAGTTTTTCGGGGTCTCGGGGTGCTTTTCTCTAAAAAGCACCCTGAACGGGGTGAGGGTCTCCGCCTCGACGGAGCCCCGGGCAACGCCCCGCATATATCACAACGGGGTATGGGGCGGAGCCCCATATATTCATCTCCATAACATCAAAGCAGCAGCCCCTATGGGCTGCTGCTTTATCGCTATTTGACTATCTTATATTTAGTTCCGTCTTTTGTGTCTTCAAGGACGGCGCCCAGAGCGGATATTTCGTTTCTTATCTCGTCTGCACGGGCATAGTTTTTGTCCCGCTTGGCCGCGGCGCGCTCTTCGATAAGCGCTTCTATCTTCCGGCAAAGCTCGGGGTCTGCCTGAGCCGCGTCGGCGCTGCGCTTCTCCTCCGCCTTCTTAATAAGGTCAAGGCACAGTACGCGGTCGAAATCCTCAGCCAGCCAAAGCTTTGTGGCACCGTTCACATCCGCTTTCAGCACATCGTACAGAGCCGTAACTGCAAGAGATGTGTTAATATCGTTGTCCATAGCCTCTGTAAACTTTGCCCGAAGGCTTTCCGCCGCCTCTTTGTCCACCTCACCGTCGCGAGGGTCAAGCTGCGCCAGCCTTGCAATAAGCTTGTCGTACGCCTGCACCGCATTGTCAAGGTTTTCATAAGTAAACACAAGGTTTCTGCGGTAGTGGGACTGGAGGCAGAAGAAACGGTATGCTATGGGGTCATAGCCTTTTTCGGCAAGGCGGGACAGGGTCAGAAACTCGCCCTTGGACTTGCTCATTTTGCCGCTGCCGGTGTTCAGATGCAGCACATGTACCCAGTAATTGCACCACTTGTGCCCCAGATACGCCTCGCTCTGGGCAATCTCGTTTGTATGATGGGGGAAAGCATTGTCAATGCCGCCGCAATGGATGTCCAGATACTCTCCTAAATTTTTCATGGAAATGCAGGAGCACTCAATATGCCAGCCGGGATAACCCACGCCCCAGGGGCTGTTCCATTTCAGCTCCTGATTGTCAAACTTTGACTTGGTGAACCAAAGAACGAAATCCGCCTTGTTGCGCTTGTTCTCGTCCTTTTCAACGCCCTCGCGCACGCCGTCCCGCAGCTCTTCCTCCTCAAAATTGTGGAAAACATAATACTGACTGAGTTTTGAGGTATCGAAATACACATTTCCGCCCGCCTCGTACGCATAGCCGGTCTCAATCAGCTTTTTGATGACCTTTATGAACTGACCGATGCACGCTGTGGCAGGCTCCACCACATCGGGGCGTCTTATATTCAGGCGCTTGCAGTCGGAGAAGAAAGCGTCCGTGTAGAACTTTGCTATCTCCATTACGGATTTGTGCTCGCGCTTTGCGCCGCTGAGCATTTTGTCCTCGCCCTCGTCGGAATCGCCCGTCAGATGACCCACATCGGTAATGTTCATTACGCGCTTCACCTCGTAGCCCGAGTAGCGCAGATACCTGTCAAGCACATCTTCCATTATATAGGTGCGCAGATTGCCGATATGAGCGAAATTATACACCGTGGGACCGCAGGTATACATGGACACCTTGCCGGGGGTGTGAGGAACAAATTCTTCCTTTTCGTGAGAAAGTGAGTTATAAAGTTTCATCTAATGTCAGTTTCCTTTTCCCGGCAGGCGTTCTGCCGTTTGCTTTTTCCGTAAAAAATATTATTGCAATACCCAGCAGTAAAAGTCCCGTTCCCGCAACGGTCATTACAGTGTACCAGTAGTCATTGCTGAATTCAATGAGACCTATAAGGTAATTTGCGCCGTTAAAGGCGAAATGCACCGCAATAGGTGCCAGAATACTGCCGTATTTTTCAAGCGCCGCGGCCATAAGTATGCCCAGGGGCGCCGCGTACATAAATTGCTCTATGTTCATATGCGCCGCGCCGAACACCAGTCCCGACACAACTATTGCGGCAGACACGGGCATGACCTTTTTCATTTTATTGTAAACGATGCCGCGGAACAGTACCTCCTCCACTATGGGAGTAAGCACCGCGATGTGCATAAAGTCAAGCACAGGGTACGGGCTTTGCATCATGCTTTCAAGCTGTTCGCCCACCGAGTTTTCGGCAAGCACGGGGAAAAGTGAATACAAAACTGTTATCAGTATTACTGCCGCGAACTGCCCGCCCGTGCCGCAAACCACCAGTCCGCCGAAAGAGGCGGGGTGCAGCGGACGAAGCTCAATCTGCCTTGCAAAGCTCTTTTTGCGCACCTTGAAAAACAGGGCGTATCCCACAACGCATATAACGGCGCTGACCGTTCCCAAAAGCCATGACCACCGACCGTAGGCGGAGTACAGATATTCCTCGCTCAGAAATGCACCGCCGGTGGAAATTCCCGCCTGTACGGCAATAATTATCATTGCAACAAGCTCTACGGTAACCTGCACCGCGAAGAAAAACGCTATATAGCCGAGACACTGCAAAAGCGTCAGGAAAACCCGCTTTGCCTTTGACTCTGGCTTTCTTATCGGCGCGCCGCAAAAGGCGCAGAAATTCACTCCGCTGACGCAGAAGCTGCCGCAGCGGGGACAGCGGATATATGTGTTCAGATTTTGTCCGTCCATCCGTAACCGTCCTTTCAAAAATACGTATCTTTATCTGCCGCGCCGGGCAGAATACAGCGGAGTACCGGAACTCAGCCGACGTCCGTGTCGGATTCGCTTTGCACATCCGCTTCGGCAGGTGCACCCTCGGATACAACGCCGGTCGCCTCGGCGCACTTCAGCTCTTCCTCCAGCGATTTTATCTTCGTCTCAAGGGACATTACCTTACCCGTCAGAACGCACAGCTCCTGAGATACGGGGTCGGGTATATGCACCTGGTCAAGGTCGATTTTGCTGACCTTCTTTCCGTCGCGGCGGACAATATGGGCGGGAATACCCACAGCCGTGCTGTTTTCCGGAACGGAGCCCAGCACAACGGCGCCTGCGGCTATTTTTGAGTCGGAGCCGACCTTGATATTTCCCAAAACCTTTGCGCCCGCGCCCACCATAACATTATCTCCCAGCGTTGGGTGGCGCTTGCCGCTGTCCTTGCCCGTACCGCCCAGAGTCACTCCCTGATACAGGGTGCAGTTGTCGCCTATGACGGTTGTCTCGCCGATAACAACTCCGCTGCCGTGGTCGATAAACAGTCCCTTACCGATAGTGGCTCCGGGATGTATCTCCACTCCGGTGAGAAACCTGGCAGTCTGGGAAATAAGCCGCGCGGAGGTATATTTCTTCTTTTTATAAAGTTTATTTGCCACTCTGTACGCCATTATGGCGTGAAAACCGGGATACAGAAGCGCCGCCTCGGTGCGGCTCTTTACCGCCGGGTCGCGCTCGCAGATAGCGTCTATGTCCTGTGACGCCTCGCGGCACAGGGATTTCACTGACTCCGGCACAAGCTGCTCCGCCGTCTTTGCCGCACGGCAAAGTTTCTTTTTATCAAGCTCTATTTCTATTTTAATCATATTATAGGGTCTCCTCTCGCACAGGGGGCGGCCTCTTTACAGCCCCAACAGCATTATAACAAGCGACGCCGCCGCAAAAACTATGCTCAGCGCCACTATTACGGTGACGATTATACTGAGGACAAGCCACAGCACCGTCCGCTCCGTGTTCCATTTATGCCACAGAAACACAAAGCCCGCGGCAACCGCTGCCGCCATGGATATTATCATGAATTTATATACCCAGCTCATTTTTCAGCCTTTCAGTCCGCGTCGCGGCGGATAAGTCTTGAACCGTTCCAGGTATATACGGAGCGCTGCTCTCCGCCGTTTGAATAGTCACAGCCGTATATACACTTTTTTTCCTCGTCAGTCCGAAGCTCCGTGATTTTTGACAGGCTCTCGCTGAGAATGTACTGCTCCTTATCCACATTCCAAAGCCACGCCATGCCCTGAAGATTTTCCGTCACGGCGGAAAGAGGCAGGTACAAATCGGGATGACCGTCGAAATTCATATCGTCATATCTCATTCCCTCAAAGGAAAGCTCATAGTCAAGGTCTATGTAGTATTCGCCGCTTTGTTCAAGGCTTATGACCTGAATAATATTCGAGCCGTTTTTGCCTGTACAGACATCAAGCACGGCTCCGCCTCCGTCCTTCTCATAATAATAGAACAGAAGGTCCGTGCCGTCCTGCTCGGAGCAGCCGGCAAGAGTTCTGGCCGTGTGCTTGGAATTCTTTCCCGCCGCGCAGGACACAAGGCTAACAAGCATAAGGCAGGAAATAAGCAGTGACAGAGCTTTTTTCATCTTGCGGTTCTCCTTTAATAAATTGAGAATTGAAAATTGAAAATTGAAAATTGAAAATTGAAAATTGAAAATTGAGAATTGAGAATTGAGAATTGAGAATTGAAAATTGAAAATGGAAAATTGAAGGGGAAGTCAGTTCTGAGTATCGGTGCCGTCGGTTTCGGAACCCTTATCTGCAGAGGTGTCCGTATCGGTCTTCTGATCCTCGGCGCGGACTATAAGTCCGTCCTCAAAGTATCCCTCATATCTTCTGCCGTCGGGGTAGGTCAGCGTACCCTTGCCCCACATGGTGTTATTTTTGAACTGTCCCGTATAGACTTCTCCGGAAGCGAAGGTATAAGTGCCGTTTCCGCTTCTGTTATCGTCCTCGTATTCACCCTCGTACACATCGCCGTTGGCATAGCGGTAAACGCCCTCTCCGTTTTTGGCATCGTTTTCAAAGGTGCCCTCATAGCTGCTACCGTCGGCAAAGGTATATTTCCCCTCGCCGTTTTTCATATCGTCCTTGAAGCCGCCCTCGTACACGCTGCCGTCGGTAAATGTAAACGTACCGGTGCCGCTTTTCTTGCCGTTCTCAAAGCCGCCCTCGTAAATATCACCGCCGCTGTATGTCATCACGCCCTGTCCCTCGGGTTTGTCACATGCGAACTCGCCCTCGTACACATCGCCGTTGGCATAGGTCAGCTTGCCCTGTCCGTGCTTGACAAGGTCCTGCATTTCTCCCTCGTAAACATCGCCGTTGGAATATTCAATGGTGCCGTTTTCAGAATTGACGGTGCCGGTGACGCCGTTTATCTCTCCGCTGCCGGAGTATGATATGCGACCTTTCTTGGGATAGCCTGACAGGTCGGTGATACCTATAAATTTAACCGAAAAGCCGTCCTTGAAATTATATTTCACGTAGCGGATTCCGCACAGATACAGCACAAGGATTATAAGTCCCACCGCCACGGCGGTACACACCGCCACAAGGGTGATGTTGGTACGCAGGCTTACCCTGTTTTTCATTCTGCGCCGGGGCGCTCCTGTTTTTCCCATACGGTTTCCTTTCCGCCTTTTGCGGCTTTTTTGTGATAACTACTTTTCTCCGAAGCTCTTGAATGCGGTAATCGCCTGATCCAGAAGCTCCAGAATTTTCGGTACTGCGAAGCTAAGTCCCACCGCCGCCGCAGCTCCCAGCACAATGCAAAGCGCTATGACGGGAAGCGAGGGTCCCTTCTTTTCGTATCTTACGTCGGCCGCGTACTTTTTATCCTCGGGGATATAAAGCTTTGCCTTTTTATAATCCGTAACCGTTTTGTTTTCCGCGCTGCCGGTGAAAAATTTAAGCATAGCGCGGGCAAGGCCGCTTCTTTCTTTTTCGTATCGGCACTCATCGGGGTTTGCCACGGCTATATATTTTGACAGCACGCCGCCCTCTCTCATGGCGTGTCTGAAGCCGAAAGAGGCTTTAACGCCAAGTTTTTCCACAGTCAGAGCGCTCTCCGGGGTATTGCACTGCCGCCGCAGAAGCGTGCGTACTGCACGACCCAAAAAATCCTTGCTGTATGCCGCGGCTATACAGCCGCATACAAGACCGGCGTACACGCCCCAGATTATTACGGTAAGCGTGATCGAGGAGCCGGCAAAGGCAATATTTTCATATGCCGAAACTGTGTTCATCATCTTTTTTCGATTTACTTTTCTTCTTTGCGGAGCACATCGACACCGATATACTTACGGAGCACCTCGGGCACGGTAACGCTGCCGTCGTCGTTCTGATTCTGCTCCACTATTGCGGGAAGTATGCGGCTGGTTGCAAGGCCGGAGCCGTTAAGGGTGTGAACATATTCCGTCTTGCCCGTCTCATTGCGGCGGAAACGCATGGAGCCGCGGCGCGCCTGATAATCGCGGGCGTTGGACACGGAGGAGACCTCCTTATATCCGTTCATGGAGGGAATATGGATCTCAATATCGTAGGTACGCGCCATGGAAGCGGAGCAATCGGCCGCCGCCAGCTTTACGGTACGGAAATGGAAGCCCAGTCCCTTTACAAGGTTTTCAGCCTTGGTCACAAGCTCCTCAAAGGCCTCGTCAGACTTTTCGGGAAGCGTATACTGCACCATTTCCACCTTGTTGAACTGGTGACCTCTCACCATGCCTCTCTCGTCGGCGCGGTAGGAGCCTGCCTCTCTGCGGAAGCAGGGGGTGTAGGAAATATACTTGCGGGGCAAATCAGACTCGCTGAGAATTTCGTCGCGGTGCAGAGAGACAAGAGCGGTTTCCGCAGTGGGAAGCATAAAGCGGCGCTTTTCGTCCTCCGCAGTATCAAGCCAGTAAACCTCGTCCTTGAATTTGGGGAACTGTCCCGCCGTAAGTCCGCACTCGTAGCCCAGCATATGGGGCACCAGTACAAGCTCATAGCCGTCTGCTATATGTGTGTCGATAAAGTAATTGAGCAGAGCCCACTCAAGACGGGCGCCCATGCCGCGGTATACCCAGAAGCCGTTGCCGGAAAGCTTTACGCCGCGGGGATAGTCGATAAGTCCCAGATCCGTGCAGAGATCCACATGGTTTTTGGGCTCAAAATCAAAGTGATGAGGCTCACCGTAGTAGCGGAGAGGCTCGTTGTTCTCCTTGCCGCCGGGTTTCAGATCAGGGTCGGGCAGATTGGGAAGTCCCAGCATAAGGGTATTGTACTCGCTCTCAACCTCCTGAAGAGCGGCATCGTTTGCCTTTATCTCCTCGGAAAGCTTCTTCATATCCGCAAAAATCTCCGAAACATCCTTGCCCTCTTTTTTGAGCACGGGGATCTCCTTGGATTTTTTATTCTGCTCCGCCTTTTTAGCCTCGTTTTCAGCAATCATGGCGCGGCGGCGGGAGTCAAGCTCCAGTATCCTCTTTATATCCTCCGCGGCGTCCTTGCCCTTTGCCGCAAGACGCGCAATAACATCCTCGGGGTTTTCTCTGATAAGCTTAATGTCAAGCATTTTTATATCTCCTTTATATTCTTATATGTCCTTGTTTGTTTTATGTTTATTTCACTCGCCTATGCTTTTCCCGCATATGGCGCTGAGCAGGGCTTCCAAATCGTTTTCGTCGTCGTATTCCACCGTGACCGTCTTGCGCTGACCGCGGGCAGCTATCTTGCAGTATCTGCCCGACAGCCCCGTCACCCGTCTTTCAAGCTCCGCCACATAGTCCACGCTTACGCCCTCGGCTTTTTCCTCATGCTTGGGCTTTGCCTTGTTCAGGCTTTTTACCGCCGCTTCGGTTTCCCGCACGGACAGATTTCTCGCCACCACCCTGTCGGCAAGGGCGTCCATAGCGCTTCTGTCCCGAAGTCCCAAAAGAGCGCGGCAATGACCCGCGGAGAGAGCTCCGCTGCGAAGCTTTTCCGCCACCGGCCCGGGAAGCTCCAAAAGCCTCATGGAATTTGCCACGGCGCTTCTTGATTTGCCCAGCCTTGAGGAAACCTCCTCCTGAGTCAGTCCGAAGCCGTCAATAAGCTCCCTGTATGCCTGCGCTTCCTCAAAAGGATTAAGGTCCTTTCTCTGGATATTTTCTATAAGCGCTATCTGCGCCGTTGTCAGATCGTCGGCGTCCATTACTATTGCGGGTATTTCAAGGAGCCCCGCAAGCTTTGACGCTCTCCAGCGGCGCTCTCCCGCGATTATCTGGTACATGCCGCCCCGCGTCTCCCGCACCAGAATAGGCTGGAGCACGCCGTTTGCGGCAATGGAATCCGCAAGCTGCGACAGCGCCTCGGGGTCAAAATCCTTTCTGGGCTGATCGCCCTTGGGCTCCACATCCGATATGCGCAGTTTAAGGATGCCCCCGCCCTCTCCCGCAAAGGGCGTATTATCTGAAAATATGGAATCAAGCCCTCTTGCAAGAGCAGTTTTCTTTGCCATTTCGGATCTCCCTTTCTTTATGTATGCCCTATATGACTCTTGAAACCAGTTCTTTGGCAATCTCCATATAGGCTATGGAGCCTTTGGAGTATTTGTCATGGTAGTAGATAGGCTCGCCGAAGCTGGGCGCCTCGCTGAGCTTTACGCTGCGCACCACAGGGGTGCGAAACAGCTTGTCCGCGTAATACTTTTTCAGCTCGTCAAGCACCTGCGCGGACAGATTGAGTCTGCCGTTATACATGGTGATGATAATGCCGGTTATGGTAAGATCTCTGTTGTAAAGCTGTTTTACTTTTTTTATGGAAATCATAAGCTGCGAGAGACCCTCAAGGGAATAATACTCGCACTGCATGGGAATTACCACGCCGTCCGCCGCCGACAGAGCGTTTACCGTCAGCATTCCGAGAGAGGGCGGGCAGTCCGTAAAGACGAAGTCAAAATCGCCTCCCACAGCCTCCAGAGCACGCCTGTATGCATATTCTCTGCCCTCGACCTCCAGAAGCTCTATCTCCGCCCCCGCAAGGTCAATGGTGGAGGGCATGAGACACAGATTCGGGTACGCCGTTTTTACGATGCACTGATGCGGGTCGCAGGTGCCGAGAAGGGCGTCGTAGGTGGAGCGCCGCAGACTCTTTTTGCTTACTCCCACACCGCTGGTGGAGTTGCCCTGCGGGTCAAGGTCGCAAAGAAGCACCCTGTATCCCATGGCGGCAACGCAGGCGGCTATATTAACGGCGGAAGTGGTCTTGCCGACTCCGCCTTTCTGATTGGCAAAGGTTATTACTGCCGGTTTCGACACTCCGACACCTCCAAACGATAGTTTCGTACCTTATATTGTACCGCACACCTTGCTTTTTGTCAACAGAAATACTTTCTGTTTAGCGCCCTGCGACGCATTTTTTCGACGAAGATACGCAAAGTCGCGTCAAGGACGGCCATGGCGCTCTGCCGAAGCTCCACCGGGGCGCCAGGACGCTGACGGGGCTATGCCGGGGCTTTGCCCCTTGTGCCGCAGTATATGCGAGGCGCTGCCCGGGGCTCCGCACCGGGTCTCCGTCGAGACGGAGACCCTCCCCCCGCTCAGGGTGCTTTTTAGAGAAAAGCACCCCGAGACCCCGAAAAACTCAA
>JBJDYY010000170.1:0-12037 GCA_051867715.1 Candidatus Avispirillum sp. | reverse complement strand
GCATGACTGTTAATCATGATGTCGCTGGTTCGAGCCCAGCAGGGGGAGCCAAAAAGAAAGCCACCCAATAGGGTGGCTTTCTTTTTGGCTCCCTTTGCTATGCTTGGCAAAGTGATGTCACAGCAAAGAGACAGGCGAATTTGACGGAGCAGCTGAAAGCTGCGACTGATGTAGCCGGGGCGGTACCCGTATGTTTTGACATGTAAAACGATGTTAGTATAAAAAGCACTTGCTTTGGCAGTTGGAAGGCTAATAAATATCACTTGTGTTAAGGGCAGAATATCACTATGCAGTAAGGCAGAGTATTACTTCTGTCTTGCACCTCTGCATCCGATATGATATAATACAATCGGGGCGGTGATGATATGTTTGTGGTGTATATTGTACTTGCATTATGCTTGATTTCTATTCGCTTTTTGGCGGGTTATGACAGCAGAGTTCAAAAAGGAAAGTACTTTTTGATTAAAAACCGCTTTCTCAGAATTGCACTTGTTGACGAATGGTCTTTTTTTGATAAGAGAAAAAGGCTCACAAAAGATATAAATAAGATTTCGGTAACGGGATTTATATACTATGTTATCAGCGGTGTCATCATTACGGGTGATATTATGTTGATGAGTTTTGTACCCGAAATGGATACGGTACCGTGGGAACTTGAAATCGGAAAGTACTCCTTATGTATTGATACGTTTAACAAAAGAATTGCCGCGACATCGATCTGCCTTTTGTTTTTTGCGGTTATTGTATGGGCTGCATTCCGGTTGATAGTATTTATAAATAATGAAGAGCATTTATGGATAAGAATTCTTGCATATATTGTTGTTGCCGTCATAATTCTGACTGTCGGTTTTGCGGCGGTATTGACAGTTAAAGATACTGTAATGTGCATGAGTGACTTGTCCATGGTAGTTTGAGCACATCGATGATTATTGCCTTTTCTTCTTTTGGCGACCGGTATTATCGCTGTCATGAACAACTCAGTTTGCAGTTTCTTTATATTGACACATTTTTGTGTGCCGAGAATTTTTACAATCGGCAATTAAGCTTGCAAAACCTATTGACACGGTGACGGTACTGGCATATAATGATGTGAAAATCGGAGTGCGATAGGTCTTTTGAGTTTTGCTCCGTTGTCGGGAATACTGTATGAAACGCCGAAATAACAATATTGATATGCTGAACGGGTCTGTGGCAGGGGGAATTTTACGATTTTCTCTGCCAATAATGCTGTCCGGGATGCTTCAGCTTCTGTTTAACGCCGCAGATACTGTTGTCGTTGGGCGCTACGGCAGTTCAGCTTCTCTTGCGGCTGTCGGTTCTACCGGTGTGCTTATAAATCTTATTATCACTCTGTTTATGGATCTTTCCGTGGGCACGGGTGTTGTGACTGCGCATTGCTACGGTGCCGGTGACAGGGACGGCGTTCAAAAGGTTGTACATACATCTATGCTTGCCGCGGCGGCTGCCGGTGTGGCCGTCTGTTTTATCGGTATCGGTGCGGCGTCTCCCGCTCTGCGTCTTATGGGCACCCCTGCGGATGTTATTGACAAGGCTTGTCTGTATATGCAGATATATTTTCTCGGCGTGCCTGCAATGATGATTTATAACTTCGGTGCAGCCATTCTCCGCAGCGCGGGGGACACAAAGCGGCCTTTATATTTTCTGACGGTATCCGGAGCCGTAAATGTTCTGCTGAATCTGCTTTTTGTTATTGTGATGAAGCTTGATGTTGCCGGAGTTGCCGCGGCGACTGTAATATCACAGACTTTGGCGGCGGCTATGATAACCGTATGTATGGCAAGAAGCAATGAATGGTACAGGCTTGAACTGAGAAAGCTGAGGATATACTCCGACAAGCTGAAAAAGATAGTAAGGATAGGAATACCTGCGGGTATGCAGGGAATCGTGTTTTCCGCTTCAAATGTTATCGTTCAGTCGTCTATAAATTCCTTCGGTTCTCTTGCCATGAGCGGCAGCTCTGCGGCGGCAAGCCTTGAGGGTTTTATGTTTCTTGCCATAAAGGCTTATCATCAGTCATGCCTGTCGTTTATAGGGCAGAATACGGGAGCGGGGAAGTTTGACCGCGTGGACAAGACCGTAAAATCCGGTTTATCAATGGCTGTGGCTACTGCGGTCGTAATTAGCGGGGTGTTTTATCTTTTCCGGAACTTTTTACTGCACTTATATATACCGAATTCGGAGGCGGCTGTTGCTTTCGGAAAAGAAAGAATGCTCGTAATATGCGCCGGATATTTTCTGTGTGCCGCAACTGATGTCATGGCGGGTGTGCTGCGCGGTATGGGTGCCGCGGTAGTGCCTATGCTGATTTCCTGTTTCGGGGTATGCGGAACGCGGATACTTTGGGTGATGTTTGTCTTCCCGCATTACCGCAGTTTTACTGCGTTGTTTATTTCATATCCCGTTTCATGGCTTATAAGCTTTGCGGCGCAGATTATTTGCTATACCGTCGACAGAAGAATTGCCGAAAGGCGCTTGATTTCGCCGCAAAACGGTGTGTAGGGTAATTTGTTGTTATTTATACAACGGTGATAACGGTGATATGGTTGCAATTGACGGCATCAATGCTGTGGCGGAGGCAGCGGAGCGGGAATAAAATGGAATGGGGCATACCGGAGCTTTCCGGCTGCCCCGAGAATAAGAAAGGCATGGTCTGACATAATGAAGGAAACATGCTGTCTTTCCGATATCCGTCCCGGCGAAGCGGCGCGGGTGTGCCGTCTTGAAACGCGGGGAAGTATGCGGCGCAGGCTGTACGATATCGGAATGATAGAAAATACATTGGTAGAATGTGTAGGTAAAAGCCCCGCGGGGGACCCCGCCGCGTATCTTATAAGGGGAGCGGTAATTGCAATCAGGCGCGACGACTGCCGGGATATTATTGTTTGTCCCCTGTGATTTCAGTTAAATAACAAAGCTGCCGGAGGATTATCTTCGGCAGCTTATATTATATGTTGTTTTGTGATTATTAGATGCCGGAATTGTAAAGACCGTCAAGGATTACTTTTACAATGTCCTCAGCAAATTCGTCGGTTACATTTACACCGCCCATTTTATGCTCAAGGAAAAGCACGTTACAGCCGATGATATATCCGAGCAGGCAGTTGGTAAGAACGGTAGTATCCTTAGCTTTCAGCTCGCCGCGCTCAACGGCTACATCCAGAACTTCCTTAATAAGCTCCGCCCATGCCTCGTGGCTTCTGCTGTAAGCACGTCTGTTGGTAAAAATGCGCTTATACTCTACGGGCTTTGTTTTTGCAAGAGTTGCAATGCCGATGTAAAGGCACTTGAGATTTTCTCTGATAGACTTTGACGGGTCGATAAATGCTTTTACTGTTTCGTAAGCCTCAGTGTCGATCTTTCGGGACAGCTCGTCGATAATGTCCTGCTTGTCGCGAAAATGATAATAGATAACTCCGGTAGAGTATCCGATTTTTTCTCCGATACGGCGTACAGTTACCTTGTCTTCGCCCTCTTCAAGTTCAATTTCGAGCGCGGCTTCAAGGATCATTTGCTTTACCGCTTCGCTTCTTTCCTGCTGATGCTGTCTTGACATTTTTGTCTCCTTAAATTGTGAATTTAGTTAAATCGTGTTATTTAAAATTTTTTACGTAAAAAACCATATTAAAAACAACAACGTTCTATATAAAATTATACAATGAGTGTATTAGTTTGTCAAGCATCTTTTGAAATGAATTACTCATTTTATAAATAATATAAGAAAGTTGAATTTTATATAAATTTTTCACAAAACAGTCTTTTAATTTTATGAAGTTTATGTTATAATTGTATCATAAACTTAGGATTTGCGAATGATTTTATGAAAGGTACGGTTGTTTCTATGAAGATTTTGATAGCTCCCGACTCATTTAAGGGCACTCTGAGTGCCGAAAAAGCTGTGAAAATTATATCTCACGCGGCAAAGCGTGTTTTTGACGATTGCAGTTTTGTAAATATGCCTCTTGCCGACGGCGGAGAGGGAACGGCGGCTCTGCTTACCTCTTTTCTCGGGGGCAGATTGGAGAGTGTCACCGTGGAGGGACCTTTCGGTAAGCCATGCTCCGCTCATGTGGGCTTTGTGGACGGCGGAAGATGCGCAATTATCGAAAGCTCTGAGGCAATAGGACTGCCTTTGGCGGGAAAAAGGGCAAATCCGGAGAAAACCTCAAGTTACGGTGTCGGTCAGATGATTTCGTATGCAACTTCAAAAGGCGCTCATAAGGTAATACTTACTCTGGGCGGAAGCAGTACCAACGATTGCGGAGCCGGTATGCTCAGCGCTATGGGTATCAGCTTTGTTGATATATGCGGCAACCGTTTCTCCCCCGTGGGCGGCACGCTTCACAGAGTGGAGACCGTGGAATTCAATCAGGCTTTTTCCAAGTACAGCGATGTTGATTTTACGCTGCTTTGCGATGTAAAAAATCCTTTGCTCGGACCCTCCGGTTGTGCCGCGGTGTTTGCTGCGCAGAAAGGTGCTGACGCCTCCGGTATCAGGCGTCTTGAAGACGGAGCGGCAAAGTTTGACCGCGTTATAAAGCGGGTTACCGGAACAAACTATGCCTCCGCTGAGGGTGCGGGTGCTGCGGGAGGTATTGCATACGGCGCAATGGCTTTTCTCGGCGCAAAGGTTGCTTCCGGCATAGATACGGTGCTTGAAGTATACAAATTCGCAAAGGAGGCGCGTGAGTGCGATCTGGTGGTTACGGGCGAGGGTTGTTTTGACCGTCAGAGCCTTATGGGAAAAGCCGTGGGCGGAGTTCTTGAGCGTCTTGAGTCCGATACTCCCTGCGTGATATTCTGCGGCAGATATGACGGTACCGCAGTTCCTGAAAATGTAAGCGTTGTACCCATAGCAGAGGGTCAAAGCGACGAGGAGGCTTTTGCCGAAGCATCGGATAATTTGCTGAAGTGCGCAGAAGCGTATTTTACAAAACTGAAAAAAAGGAAATAAACTGTTTTCACGGTCGAAATGCTACTCTGTAAGTATTGAAACAGGAATCTGCAAAAAAAACGGTTACGACCGATTGGGGAACATGTTTGAAAATGCTTGTACCGGAGATATAAGCTTCTTCTCTATTATACTGTAACCAATAGGCAGGAGTATATAAATAGGTATGAATGTCGGGACAAGAAGAGTATACAATAAAAATTTCAAAGGAAGAAACGATGTTATCCATTGGGACGTTTTGAAGATAAAACCTGAACAGGAACTTTATTTGGATTTTATAAGCGTGAATTCACAATATAAGCAGGGGGTTAGGTTAGCTATTGATGCCGGAGAGGGCTATATAGAGGCAGGAGAATACAAAGGCAAAGGTATATTCATTTGGGAAGATACCTTTGAAGGGAGAATAAAAATCAAGTGTCATTCTCCTGAGGGACTGTTAAGTGTTTATAACGCATTTATCCGCAACGATGGGAGAAGAGTGACATTGGCTGCCCCAAGCGGAATGCTTATTGAAACAAATGGTAACAAAACAATATATCGATGTAACGATGTGGGTTTTGAAACAAACTTTGATAAGCTTATCTTTCAGATTGAGTTATTGTAACATCGAAAGGCAGCGCCATGGATATAATTGATCACCTGATTAACGAACGCCCTGTGTTGTTGGTGAGATATATCGTGTATATTATTATCGCAGTTGTTTTAAAAGTGTCGCATTAACAAAAAACAGGGTATTAGAAGCGAGGAACAATGAAAAGAATAATCTCAATGTCAGTTGCGCTGATATGCATAATATTACTTCTCAGCTCCTGCGGGCGCAAACACCTGTATTATACAATTGGAACCGAACTGGGAGATACATTTACTCTTGAAGTTTACCTGTCCGGGAATTTTAAGGGTATGTACCCTCTTTACATGATTTATGACGGTGATGAAAGTATAGGTAAGACTTATGGCTGCGTTTCGTATTGTGACCGTGCTGTTGAGGGAAAGTTGCCAGACGATCCCAAAAGTAACATATCAACTGTGGGAAATACGGAGACCATAACTTTTATAAAATATTCGATACGCTCTTTTATTATCAAAAAGGTGTTTATATGGATTCGATCTCCAATAGTTTTGATGTTGATAAATATGAGCAGCACAAAATGGATCCGGAATGCCCTGATTTCATAGTATACAGAGTGCAGGCTATAAATGACCTAATGAAATCACATATTTTTGAGTATATTTATGAATACGGTGAGGTCCCGGCTTACGACAAGGATTCTGATATGAAAGAGTTGTTGCTCCGGTATGCAGCAGGAGATTTTTCCGATGAAGAAAAGCAGATTAATGCCGATTCAAGTATCACGGAAGCTGATATGACTGAATTTGCAAACCGTATGCTTGAAATATACTATACAGATACCTCGGTTTCAATTGAGTAGATTTCATAAACAGACGGATATGCTTTTGGTGTTTATACCGATAGGAGTGACTGCCGAGCAGTAATGCTGATTTTAATGAATTGGTGACAGGTTAGATGCAGTAAAGAATTATAGAGCAAGCGCTGAAATGAAAAGAGCACAAATTGTTACAAAAGAGTGGGCAGCTAAAAGGTGAAAACGGGCAACAAAAAGAAGTTAGAAAACATAAAGAAGTATGTAAATTACTATAAAGAGAATTATCCGTCGCTTGATACGCTGAAATCCGTTTTCATTGTTTTTATGGGTTTTTGCTGTATTCTGTCTGTTCTTAGTATAGTATCTCAAAAATACATATGCTTCAGCATTTTATTGGCATATACGTTGATATACAGAATTTCCGTAACCATATTTCAAAAGAAATGCAAGACCCCATACTTTATACTTCGTTTTTGGGTGAAGGGTACATTGGGGACTGTAATGGCAGTATTTTTTCTTTTGACGCTTTTTACGATACTGGATGTGACCGGTCGAATGAGCGTCGGATATGTATGGAAGATACTTTCGGTATATGTACTTATTCTGTCGGTATTTTTTGCCGCTACTTTACTGTGCGTAAAATTCGGAGTATACGACTAGAAAAGAAAAAAGAAAAATAAAAAGAAAATACCCGGTAAAGTTGCAGTTGGGTTGATTCCTGTTTTTGCAATACTGGGAATGCTTACTTCAAGTTTTTTTCTGTCAAGTCTCAGAAACAACCAAGATATGGTAATCGTTGTGCTAACTATATTGGTGATATTACTCGTTGCTATCTGTTCTTGGGGCACAACCGAGTATCTAAGATGCTATTTTATATTGCATTATCCTGTTTTAGATAAAAATGATTGGGAGCATGGCTCTGAAAACTTGATGAAGCAACCGAAAACAAAGCCATGGATTTTCGGGAGAGTTTTGCTTGTATTAGGTGTAATAGTATATCTTACAGTAATTTTGGGTTTGATTTTTGGACGAGCCGGGAAGTGATTTTACAATATATGACTTACGGTGGGTTGTTCGGAAGTATTATATAATTTCTGTCGAATTCACCTTGCCTTCTATAATTTTTCAGGGGCGAAGCACAACCGATTCTTGTTAATACTATAAATAATAATTGACGATAGCCGTTTTTTTATCCGGTGGGCCAGTCATTTACAGAACATAAATATGAATGATACATAATATAATTCAGTACTTACCGTACTAAATAAAGAAGGTAATACAATTAAAAGCAAGAAAATAATTATAATAGTTGCAGTATGCGTTGTACTGACGGCTGCTGTATGCACAGCCGTTGTACTCTTTGTGCACAGAGATAAATCTGTGACCTTTAAGAGTGTAAGCGATATAAATGACCGGTTTGAAATAAGCGTTCCCGACGATGCTGAAATTATTGACAGCGCTTATACGGAAATTGAATCCATACATGAAAGTTTTTATTGTGCCGTTCTTGTTAAGATACCAAGCGACAGTGCTGAAGTCTATGTTAAAAACTTAGAGGAAAACAGCTATGCACAGACAGACAGGAGTGAGTTGGAAGAAGAATGGCTCGAGTCCTGCTTTGTACAGCCTGGCGAAAGCAAGTCAATCAGCTCTGACTCAAACAAATATAATTATGATGTTTTTGCTGAATTAGCAGAAAAAAACGGTTTGTCGAAAGATAATTTGATCGGTATTTATACCAAATTTTATACCGCTGTTGAAAATGACCCGGATTCCGGAAAGGCTATTGCCCGTACATATGATAAAGCATATGTTTTCAACATTGAAAACGAAACCTATATTTTGATAGAAGGATGAACAAAAAGTCCCGCTCTTTGCTGAAAAGAACGGGACTTTTTGAATGTGTTTTTTGTGGTGATCAAATGCTGTCAGCCTTCAAGCTGTCTGCCGAGAAATCCTGCGGCGGTCTGAATAAGCTTTGCTTCAAGATTTGCCTGCAGGGGTTGTGCGCCCGGTACAGTCACGGAGGCTACGCAGCCTGTAATGTCGCCGTCGGTGATTATAGGCATGGCGCAGCTTATGAAATGCTGACTGCCTTCGACGATGGGTACTCCCTCGCCGCCGTTCGCGGTATACAAAGTGCGGCTTTCGATAATGCTTTCAAAATCCGCTGACAGCTTTCTGTCTGCATATTCGCGGCGGGGGATACCCGCGCCTGCAATAACTGTGTCGCGGTCGCATATTACGACCGCAATTCCGCAGGTTTTGTTAAGTGTTTCCGCATACTGTGCGGCAAACTGTGACAGCTCTCCTATGGGAGAGTATTTTTTGAATATGACCTCTCCGTCGCGGTCGGTGTATATTTCAAGAGGGTCGCCCTCGCGTATGCGCATGGTTCTTCGTATCTCCTTGGGAATTACCACTCTGCCGAGATCGTCGATGCGACGGACAATGCCTGTTGCTTTCATATATGAATCTCCTTTGGTACAAATTACGATGTTATTATCTGTAAATCGGGGAGATTTATACTGATTTGATTTACTTTTTGAATTTATCATATGTTATGCCTGCCGCAGGCTTCCAAACTTTATCGGTAAATCGGGAATTGGCATTTGTACGGCTTTTTATATATTTCGAGCATATTTCAGGTTTTTTGCGCGGTGCTATTGAAAAGGCGGCATTATTTTGGTACAATATAATCGGTGTACGATTGTTATGTCGGACGTTGTCGGATATTAAGCGTCTCGTCAAAGCGATTGTATATACATTTTCGTATAGTCATATGTAATTATATGATATATCTCATACATATCAGCCGAACCGTTCCTGCACGGATAAGGCGTCGCGGGAATAAGGCTTTAGCATTTTAATCGGAGCATATAATGGACGAACAAGATATTAAAAAAAACGCCGTCACAAGCGTTATATGGAAATTTCTTGAGCGTATAGGCGCTCAGCTTGTTTCTTTGATAGTCTCGATTATCCTGGCAAGGATTCTCGATCCTACCGATTACAGCGTAGTCAGCGTTGTTACTATTTTCTTTACCTTTGCAAATGTGCTGATTTCCGGCGGACTTAACACGGCGCTTATTCAGAAAAAAGAAGCGGATGAGGAAGATTATTCCACGGTGCTTCATGTAAGCGTTTTATTATCATTTGTAATATACGCGGTTCTTTTCTTTACGGCGCCTCTTATTGCGCACGCTTACAAGCAGGATATTCTGGTGCTGATTATCCGCATAATGGGTCTGTCTTTGCCCGTTACGGCGGTAAAATCAATATGGTGCGCCTATATTTCCTCAAATCTGCAGTTCAAAAAATTCTTCTTTTCCACCTTGGGCGGCACGGCGGTATCCGCTGTTGTGGGTATTGTTCTTGCGCTTAACGGTGCCGGCGCGTGGGCGCTGGTGGCTCAGCAGATGACAAACACCGTAATTGACACCTGCATTCTTATTGCTACCACAAGAATACATATAGTGCTGCGGATTTCTCCGAAAAAGCTTCAGGTGCTTTTCAGATACGGCTGGAAGGTATTTGTGTCATCCCTTATCGGAACCGCGTATTCGCAGATTGTTCCTTTGGTTATCGGCGTAAAGTACACAAAAGCAGACCTTTCATATTATACTAAGGGCAAAAGCTTTCCCGAGCTTATATCAACGACGACTACCAATACGCTGTCGGCGGTGCTTTTTCCCGCGCTCGCGAAGTTTCAGAATGACAAGGAAAAGCTGTTGAGATATACAAGGCTGTTTATAAGAGTTGCTTCCTTTGTCTCGTTTCCGCTGATGCTGGGATTTCTGGCGGTTTCCGATAATTTTATCAGAGTTGTTCTTACGGAAAAATGGCTGCCCGCGTTGCCGTATATCAGGATATTCTGCGTTGCGTGCATGTTTGATATGATCCACATCGGAAACTGCGAGACTATCAAGGCAATGGGACGGAGCGACATATATCTGATAATGGAAATTATCAAAAAAGTCGGTTATTTCACTACCATATTCCTATTTTTGTGGCTGACGGATACGCCGGAAGCTTTGGCGCTTGCTTTTCTTGTATGCACGTTGATTGCTATTGTTGTAAACTCCATACCCAACAAGGCGCTTATCGGATACAAGTTCAGACATCAACTGATGGATCTTCTGCCAAATCTGATAACCGCGGGTATTGAATGCGGCGCCGTGCTGCTGGTGGGTATGCTTCACATTAACGAAGCAGTGCTTCTCGTTTTGCAGATACTTACAGGTGTGGCTGTGTATCTCGGTCTCAATATAATTATAAAAAATTCCAGTCTGTTCTATATACTGAATTTCGTTAAGGGTCAGGTGCGAAGAAGACATGAAAAGAATAATTGATGCAGTCGTAAGAAGAATAATCTGGGGTGTTTGCTTTTTTCTGCCGGTCAGAAAAAACAGGATTTTTGTTTCCTCCTATTACGGCAGAGGTTACGGCGATAATCTGAAGTACATAGCGGACAGGCTCTGCGGCAAAGATGTTGAAGTAATTTGGCTTGTTAAAAACGAGAAAGAAGCAAAAACGCTGCCCGAGTGGATAAAGCCCTGTAAGGCGGACACTGCAAAGGCGATTTACTATACAACTACGGCGGGAGTTTGGCTTGACAACAACCGCAAGGCGTTTTTCTATAAAAAGAAGCGTCAGTTATACATTCAGACTTGGCACGGAGGCGGCGCTCAGAAACGGTGCGAGCTTGATGCTGTTGATAAGCTAGAGCCTTACTATATAAAAATGGCGAAAAAGGACGCCGCCAACACGGATTTGATGATTTCTGAAAGCCGGTTTATGACGGATCTTTATCACCGTTCTTTCTGGTATGACGGTCCTGTCTACGAGTGCGGTTATCCCAGATACGACATACTGCTTGACCACGGCGAGGAACTTAGGCAGAAGGTCTACGGATATTACGGTATCGACACGGAAAAAGAGCTGGTACTGTACGCTCCCACATTCAGAGCGGATAAGTCCTTTGATGCCTACAACATTGATTTTGAAAGGCTGCGTGAAAATCTAAAAAAGAGATTCGGCAGGGAATATGTAATTCTCGTGCATCTGCATCCCATTGTTGCAAACATCGAGGGTGGGATTACATATGACGGTGTGAATGTTATCAATTCCACTTTTTATCCTGATACGCAGGAGCTTATTGCAGTTGCATCCGTACTTATCGGAGACTATTCCTCAATCAACTATGATTTCAGCCTGAAAAAGCAGCCTGTGCTGCGATATGCTTCCGATCTTGCGCAGTACCGCAACGACAGAGACCTGTATTATCCTTTTGATGAGTATCCCTATCCGTGTGCTTTGAACAACGATGAGCTTGAAGAACTTATTCTGGACTTCGACAGCGAGAAATACATTTCCGGTCTGAATTCATTTTTTGACGAGCTGGGTTCGGTTATTTGCCCGGGTGCTTCGGATAAGATCGCAGAGCTGATCCTTGATTATATACGCAGCGAGAGCAAAGCGGAATTTTTTGAAAAGAACAGGGACAAGTTTATATACTGAACTGTTGGATTGCAAAATTTACCGCGGGCGGCACTGGTGCCGGAACCCATCAGGAACTGCCCAAACTGCATATTGCGGATACCGGATTGATTTTAATGCAATTTTTCTTAAAAACTTTGAAAAAAGGTATTGACAAGGGAGAAGAGATTTGGTATACTAAGAA
>JBJDYY010000169.1:0-2567 GCA_051867715.1 Candidatus Avispirillum sp. | reverse complement strand
TGGGTGATGAAAAGATTATAGAGCCTATTGTAAATATGCTGAATAATCCGGAGGACGCCGAGCTGCACGGCAACGGAATTGATAGCTTAAACAAGCTTTGGTATGATTTCCCGTTCCACGAGAACACAAGCGAGGCAGCCTACAGGGCGACAATGGATTATTTCAAGAAAACTCCGAGAACAAAAGATGTACCGTCCTGGACAGCAGTAGGCAGCTTGAAAAACAAAAACGACAGCCATTATGAAGAATGGCGCGCAAAGGCTACATACTTCAACGCAGATGAGTTTGCGCAGATAATGACGGAGATTATAAAGGATACAAATGCAAACGGTTTTGCAAGGAGTGGGGCGGTAGAAAATATCGCAGCCCATTGTTCAAAGGAAACCTTTGACTCCTTAGCGGCTGTTATCGACGGTCTTACTGATAAGGATGCAAAGGATATACAGGATAAATACAAGATTCAGGCGGAAAAGCAGAATCAATAACAATTACAGAGATGCAGTGTTTTTGCTCTCGGATACATAGAAAGCAGTCTCGATGAGCAGAAACACCTGACTAATAAAGAAAGGACGAGATTTATGAAAAAATTCAATAGATTTTTCACTTGTTTGATTACGCTGTGTATGATGATAGTATCCTTGCCATTTACGGCGTCGGCTGACAGGATGCCTGCTACGCCGGGAAAAGGTGAGTATCTTATAACGACAAAGATTTCTAAAATTACAGTGACAGGAGTTGAAGAGCCCGTGGACGGGGCTAAGCCGGCGGAGACATGCCAGTTGAGTGGAATGGGTTATACTTTGAAAAGCATGAGCTGGTATGACGGCTCACTGAAGATGAACAGCGTCAGCACCTTCCAGGGGGGAAAGACCTACCGAGCCAGCTTCTATTTTCTTCCCGATGACGGCTATACTTTTGCCGATGCCGGCGAGATGACGGCCACCGTCAACGGTGAATCGGTGGAGGTTGTCAGCGTTTACGGAGAATCGGAGCAGCGCGCCGTAACTATTAACTTTACCTGCCCCGAACCGGCTAAGACAACAGTGAGCAGCGTTGCCATGACCCTTCCGGTCCCTGCTGCGGGAGCAGCTGTTGTCCTGCCCACAATCGAGACCCCCGGTGTTACCTTTGATGATTTTTACTGGCTGGATGAGGACTGGAATGAATATAAAGTCGGCGACAAATTCGTCGCGGGAAAGACCTATCACTGTCAGGCGTATCTGACAGCAGAGGACGGCTACGAGATACCTTCGGCGGAAGATATCCCCGTGACCTTCAACGGCGCACCTGCGGAATACTATTCCTGTCCTGTTACAAGCCCCAAAAATTATGCCATCGCCGATTCTCCTGAATATAAGGTGGCAGCTGCGTCGTCGGCAGTAAATACGATCAAGAAAGTCGATGTCATTATTGACGAGCCGGTTGCTGATACAGCACCCAAAATGGATGCCGCAAAAACAACCACAGAAGGCATTTCTATTTACTATGTAAAATGGTTGAATACAGATACCAAAAAAAGTGTCTCCGACAAGTTTGAAGCCGGCAAAGGTTATACCGCGCACGTTTATTTTGAATTAAATAAGGATTACATTATGCCGAAAAACCTTGACGAGGTAAGCGCAACAATTAACGGTAAGGTGGCTACGGTTACAGAAGCATCCGAAACAGATGATATGTGGATTGCGGCATATGACTTCCCGAAACTTGAAGAAAAGCCAACCGATCCCGAAAAAGAACCTGAGAAAGAGCCCGAAAAAGAACCCGGAACAGAGCCGGGGAAAGATCCTGCTACAAGCTACACATTCCCATTTACCGATGTTGCGGAAGGCGCATGGTACAGAAAAGACGTTGAAACTGCTCACAAGAACGGTCTTGTCAACGGAAAAAGCGATACCATGTTCTATCCTAACGATAATATGACATATGCCGAGGCGGTAAAGCTTGCCTGTGCAATGCACCAGCTTTATCACGACAAAAAAGTAACTTTGACAGCAGGAAGCAGCGTATGGTACAGCACCTATATGAGCTATGCCCTTGAAAAGGGGATTATTGAAAGTGATTTGACCGCAGTTGCAGACGAGAAAGTTACCAGAAGTGATTTTGTAAAAATCTTTTACGCAGCTTTGCCTGCAAGCGAGTATGCCGTAATCAATGAAGTTGCAAATAATGCGATTCCTGATGTTTCGTCAAGTGCAAAATCCTCAAAAGAAATATATGCTTTTTACCGTGCAGGTATTTTGGTAGGCAGTGATAATAAGGGAACCTTTAACCCGGAGAGCAATATCGTCAGAAGTGAGGTTGCGGCAATCTTAACAAGAATGTTTGACGGCAGTGCAAGGAAAACAATTACTCTTAAGTAAAAAGATATAAAAATGCGGGGTATCTGCATTGTCGGATATCCCGCACTCAGCTATTAAGGAGGTGCGGTATGGGAAAGGCAAAAGGCATTATTATGATTGCGGCAGGAGCGATCGTTTTAGCGGTTGGGATACAGACGTTTGTTTCTGCTCCCGAAAGAACCGGGCAAATTGAAAATGCGGTGTATATAGAAAACGGTCAGGTTTTGC
>JBJDYY010000168.1:0-12263 GCA_051867715.1 Candidatus Avispirillum sp. | reverse complement strand
TCCCTCCGTCACGGCATACGCCGTGCCACCTCCCTTTACACAAGGGAGGCGAAAGAACCCCGCCGCATTTGCGGCTGTGGGGCAAACTTGCAAATGTCGGAAGTATCGGTGGGCTTTCAGCCCCGCCACTGGCAGCGGCTTTCAGCCGCAGTCAAGACCTCCGGCTTTGCCGGTGGTTTTGATTGCCGCAGTTGACCGAGACGAGCTTTTGTGGTATATTTTATATAAAAGGAAAAAGTTTTTTTCTTCGAAGAAAATTCATTTTCGGCTGACCGAAAGGTATGGAGACAGGCAGTGGTAAACTTCAGAAAAATAACGGAAGAAAATTTTGACGGTATAATCAAGATGAAACGCCCCGAGGGCGAAAACTTTGTGGCGCCTAATGCCGTTTCTCTTGCGCAGGCATGGCTGTACCGTGACGACGGGGATGTATTTCCCTTTGCTGTTTACAATGACGATACTCTTGTGGGCTTTATGCTGCTGGAGGAGGATGCGGAGAAAGAACGCCTTGAGCTTTGGCGAATTATGATCTCCCCCGAGCATGAGGGCAAGGGCTACGGCACGGCAGCCGTAGAGCTTATGATAAAGTATGCAAAAGAATCGGGACGGTATAAATGTATCAGTCTGCTTTGCGGGCAGAAGAATTACAGCGCCGGGCATATATATGAAAAGCTGGGCTTTAAGCCTACGGGGGAAATATGCCACGGCGACGCGGAAATGGTGCTGGAGCTGTAAGGGATAAAGTACATATCACGCCGTTTTGTTAAGGAGTTAAGAAAAGACCGCCGGCGCACATGTCTGTGTGCGCCGAGGCGGTCTTTTTTCAGTCTCAGTATCCTATGGATACGAGCCACTTGCCTAAATCGTCCCGCCTGTCGCCGGATGAAAATCTCTCGCCTTCAAGCCAGGTGCCTGCTTTCGCCGCTTCTTCAAGCAGATGCCCGCTGTCTCCCATACCGGAGCTTACGGAAGTGCAGAAGGGAATCACCGTTTTTCCGCTGAAATCGTTGGCTTCTATAAATCCGTTGACAGGCCACGCGGCAATGCCCCACCATATGGGATAGCCGATGAACACGGTGTCATATTCGCTCCAATTGTCAACGGTACAGGCGCTGAGCTCCGTATTTCTTTCGGAAACATCCTCATGCTCGCGGCTTACGCGGCTGTTTTCGTCTCTCCAGTTAAGATCGTCGCTGCTGTACGGCTGTTTGGGCACAAGCTCAAACAATTCTCCGCCGGTTTCGGCGGCAATATATTCGGCGACCTGTTTTGTGGTTCCCGTAGCTGAATAGTATACCACAAGAATTTTGTGCTCAGTATTTTCAGCTTTCTTTTCGGAATCGGCGCTGTTTTCTGACGCAGAGCTTTTATTTTCTGTGATCTGTGAGGTCTGTGTACTCTGTGAACTGTCACGGCTTACGGCGTTGTCTGCCGCCTCCTGTGCGGCGCAGGCGAAAAGTGACGGCGCTATCAGCAGGGTTGCTGCGGCAAATGCAATCAGTTTTCTTTTCATATTTCGTACCTCATTTGTATCTTTCTTTGTTTTTTGGCGGTGCTGTCTGTTGGGGTTTTATATTATACATTTGTGCCCATTTCATAAGCTTCCCGCATAGCCTTTGTGTTTCTGACTTCGCCTTTTTCGTATACGCCGACGCCGTATATAACTCCCATTTCCCGTGCGCCGTCTACGCAGTCTGCAAAGCCTCTGAGGCAGGCGAGAGTGGTATCCATTGAGCTTTTTTCCGAGTCTGCGGCGGTCATAATATAGTAAAACTCTTTGTTTTTTATTTCTGTCCATCGGGCAACTGTTCTGTCTATAAGCGCTTTAAGCTGTGCGCTGACCGAGTAGAAATATACCGGGCTTGCCAGTACGATAACATCTGCCGCGATGATTTTTTCAAGAATATCCGCCATTGCGTCCTTTACTGCGCAGACTCCGCTGTCTTTGCATGCGTAGCAGGCGCGGCAGGGGGCTATATTTTCGTCTGCAGCCCGAATTTTTGTGACCTCGTTTTTGCTTTCCAGTGCGCCTTTCATAAATTCGTCGCAGAGTATATCGGAGTTGCCGCCCTTTCGGGGACTTCCCGAAATGATAAGTACTTTTTTATTCATATTTATAACCATGCCTTTCGTTGATTTGTGTCGGTTTTCCAAAGCCCGGGTGCTTTGCATCCTGCCGCCGGCCTTTACCAGTTTTTATTTTCTGCAGTGCAGTTCTGCTGTTTTTTGCGCTCCTCTACCATTTTTACAAACCATTCCACCATTTTTGGGTCGCGGTGAGAGAAGAAGGAGCTTTCGTGTCTGTCAAGGGAGGAAATGATGTCCATATCCTCATTTGACAGCTCAAAATCAAACACGTTAAAATTTTCTTTCATTCTTTCCGCATGGGTGGATTTCGGTATGACCGCAACACCGCGCTGCAGATGCCAGCGCAGTATAACCTGTGCCGTTGTTTTTTTATATTTTGCGGAGATGCTGCAAAGCTCCGGCAGCTCAAACATACCCCCTCTGCCTTCCCCGAAGGGCGCCCACGCTTCAGACTGAATTCCGTATTTTATATTCCACTCTATTGCCTCGTCCTGCTGATGGTGAGGGTGAATCTCGATCTGGTTTACCATGGGCGGGATTTTTGAAAAAGAGGCAATGTCCACCGTGCGGTCGGGATAAAAATTCGATATGCCGATGGCACGCAACTTTCCCGCTTCATACAGCTCCTCCAGAGCGCGCCACGCTCCGTAGTAATCGCCGAAAGGCTGGTGCAGCAGGACTAAATCTATGTAGTCCGTTTTCAGCTTTTTCATTGATACTTCAACAGAGCTTAGACATTCCTCATATCCGTAATGCTCTATCCATACCTTTGTGGTGAGAAAAATTTCGTCTCGCGCAATACCCGATTTTGCAATGGCGCTGCCCACCTCCTCCTCGTTGAAATAGCTTTGCGCGGTGTCGACGGAGCGGTAGCCTGCATTAAGGGCGTCAAGTACGCAGCGTTCGCATTCTTCCTTTGTAACCTGATACACACCGTATCCCAGCATTGGCATTTTAACGCCGTTTGACAAGGTTGCATATTCCATTTGACATACTCCTTTGATTTGGATTTTTGTCCCCGCTGCCGTTTGAAATTACTGTTGACATTCTCCCGCGGCGGGTGTATTATTGAAGTACAATTCAATTATAAAAGTTAAACTATACTTTAAGTCAAGACTTTTTTGCAAAAAAATCGGAGGTTTTTATGCTTTATACGGTGGGAGAAATGGCAAAACGGCTTGGAGTGCCGCCGTCAACGCTGAGATATTACGATAAAGAGGGGCTGCTGCCCTTTGTTGAGCGCTCAAGCAGCGGGATCCGTATGTTCAAGGATTCCGATTTCGAGTGGCTTCAGGTTATAGGCTGTCTGAAAAAGGCGGGCATGAGCCTTGCGGAAATACGCTGCTTTATTGAAATGGCTATGCGCGGAGATTCTACTATCGACGAGAGGCTTTCGCTGATTGTAAGGCGAAAGCAGGCCGTAATGAGGCAGATCGAAGAACTTCACGAAACGCTTGAAACTCTTGAATTCAAGCAATGGTTCTACGAGACGGCAAAAAGCGCGGGAACAACCGAGTATCCCCGCAATATGGCACTTGAAGAACTGCCGGAAAAATTCCGCGAAACACGAAAAAGACTGCGCGGGGAATAGAAAAACAGCGTTAAAAGCATTTGCTTTTAACGCTGTTTTTCGTTGACAGGCTTTGACGTATATGAAAACTGAAATTTCAAATAGTTTATTATGGGATGTACTTTGTAAAGAATGGTTTTTGCCATCTAATACAGAGAGACCGGCGCTCATTTGTGATAAAGTGGCATATCAGCCGAGAGGAGAATGAGTATTAAAAGAGAACAGGGGCATGACACGCTAAAATGCTGTCGTGCCCCTGTTCTAACAGATCTTCAAGCGGGAATGCGCTATTGGCACTTATTACAGATATTTTCTGCATTTACCCCTTAGAACCATACAAGCAATGCATGGTACGCCGCTGCCAATCATCAGAAGCATTGCGCCTATCCGTGCTTTTTCCTGCTGTTCTTCTGTTGGCACCATCTCAAAAGAACCATTTATTAACCAATATAGTGAGAAAATAAAACAGAGCAAAAGAACGGCAATTAATATATCCAAAATAATCCGTATGATTTTTTTCCGCATTACCTCTCCTGCAAATCCCGATTAGTCACAATAAAACTAAAATATATGCGTGTATCAGTGTCAATCTGTCAATTGTTATCCTAAGGGCGCTTACTCACCGCCTTATGGGCGGTGGTATGGCTTGCAGCCATCGTGCGCTATCCGAGGGAAAACCATGGAGCTGCTTCAGAGCCAGTGCTGTTAGGCGGTCAAGAGTGGCTGACACCCCTCTGCTTTCCACTTCGTTGAAAAGCTGTTACGATATGCAAAAAGACCCCTTGACAAATCCAATACTGTGGCTGTATTTTATAAACCTACCGCTTTTTTCCCGCGCCGTCGTAGCCTGCTTTGCCCGTTATTGCGTATACTGCGGTTTTGAAAAGAAGCTTTGTATCTACCGAGATTTTTGCGTCGCGGGCGTAATCCACATCCATCTGCATACGATCCTCAAAATCAACCTCGCTGCGGGAGGAAATCTGCCAGTAGCAGGTGAGTCCCTGAGGGACATCGTAGCGTGCTGCGTATCTGTCTCCGTAGCGGCTCTGCTCCTCGTCATACTCATATGTAGCTAAAGGACGCGGACCCACAAGGGACATTTCACCTTTCAGTATGTTTACAAGCTGGGGAAGCTCGTCAATATTTGTGCGGCGGATAAATCTGCCTACCTTTGTAATTCTGGGGTCTTCGCTGTCTTTAAGCTTAAAGGACACATCGCTGCTGCCGTACTCGTGACGCAACTGTTCATGAATTTTGTCGGCATTGCGATGCATTGAACGGAATTTGTATATTTTGAATTTCCGTCTGTCTTTACCCACCCGTTCCTGAGTGTAAAATGCCGGAGCACCGTCTTCAATAATCACGGCAAGGTACACGATAAGCAGGGGAAGAGCAAGTATTATTATGGCGAGCAGGGAAAGGACGATATCCGCAGCGCGCTTCAGCGCGCGATATACGCCGCTTTTCCTGACAGGCGTATATTCCTGTACGCCCGGGTCACGGACGGTGGTTTTAACATCCATATTTTCTGTCTTTCTGCGCCTTAATCAAAAAGGCGGCGTGAATTGCATTTTTCAGCGATTTTCCGAAACATTCGGCAGTACACTGCGGACGCTTTCAAGAAATATGCTGGGGTTTCGTCCGTCAAGCTTCCTGTTTTGATTTCAGCTTTTCGGCTTTTTTTGCGTCGGTATCAACGCAGACTGCGCTTGCTTTGCCTGTGCCGCAGGGCCCGCAAGACCGATATTATCAGTTGTTCAGATGCGATAATTGCCGCGTTTCTGAAAAATTTTGCCGACCGGGTATGTACTCATCCGAATATATCATTATACATATAAATTATACCTTCTTTATCAGCGAAGTTCAATATCCAATATTTACGAAAACAATGTTAACAAATTGTGAATTCTCTACTTAACAGGTCGCGAAAAAAACTGTTTTTACGCGGGCGGCTGTTTTGATGCAGACGGCAAGACAAAACGCAGCAATCGGGAAAGGCAGAATATTCGCTCCGGAGTTCGCGGAGAGACGGCTGACTATCCCTTGAGCCCTCTTGTCTGCCTGTCCATATCCTCCACAACAATATCGAATATTTCTCCGAGAGAAGCGCAGTACTCCAATACTTTCCAAGGTTCATTGGTATGGAAATGTATTTTTATGAGATCCTCGTCTCCTACCGCCAAAAGGCAGTCTCCCTTGAAATTGTCGGTGAAATAATCCCTTATTTCGTCCTCGTCAAGATCTTTTCCTTCAATGAGAAGCTGAGTGTCGTATCTGAATTCCATTATTATGACCAATCCTTTCGTTTATTTGTGACGGTTTTGCAAAGCCCTCTGGCTTTGCAACTTGCCGCCGGTCTAATTCACTTTGATTGCAATCCCCACAGGGCATTGCAATCACATACATTATACATCATTTTTACCGTTTTTGCAGTATTGTGACGAAAAAAGCATATTATTATGCAGAGTACGGGGCGCTGTCCCGGCATAACTCCTTACTTGTTTGCGACAGGAGGCAGCGGGGGCGAAAAATCAGAAACCGATTTTCCGTTTTCTATTGACTTTTGTGAATGCCTCTGTCATAATAGCCTTAACTTTGCGGCGGTGCGTCGGCAAAGAGCGGCGGCGCGGATAGAGCCGCTTTGAACGGAGGAATGCCGTATGAGCTATTCACTTAAACTGTTATCCGATGAATGTATGGGGCCGGGGCACTATGCCTGCAACGAGACCGTTTCAGGGGACGGCAGGATTTTTCTGCCATATTCATGCGCCGACGGCAAATTTACTCTGATGTCCGAGGATGGCGGCGTAAGCTGGAAGAAAAGCGAGCTTAAAGACGGGCGTCCTTTCAACTCCTTTCTGAGGCTGTCCGACGGGACTTATCTTGCGGCGTCCTTTGAAAATGCTGTTTTCAATTCCATTTTCGATAAAGATCAGGAAAAGATTCCCTACTGCGCGGCAATTTACCGCGCAAAAAGCTTTGACGATGTGGTCAGCGGCAGAGTGGATACTGAGTTCTGTATGATTGACATTCCCCGTCTTTCAAGCGGCTACGGCGACTCCGGCAACTCTTTCGCCGGATGTATGTCTCAGCTTCTTCAGCTTTCCAACGGCGATATTGTCGCCATGATGTACGGTCAGTTCAAGGATGACACCACTCTTTGCCCGTATTTTGAGCAATACGGCGGCTACAGGTTTTATCTGTACCGTGTGTGGACCGTCGTGTCCCACGACATGGGCAAAACATGGGAGTACGGCACAACCCTTGCGGACTGTCAGACATATCCTATTGCCGATGTCAACGCCGAGGGATACTGCGAGCCTTTCTGCATAGAGACGGAGCCCGGTCACCTTTGCGCCGTACTGCGCACGGGCGGTCACGAGGTCGTGTCGCCGCTGTACTGCACTCACTCCTACGACTTCGGCAAAACATGGGAGGCTCCCTATGAAATATGCTCCTGGGGCGTTCTGCCGAAGATAATCAAAATGCAGGACGGCACTCTTGCCATGACTACGGGACACAAGCACAATGTACTGCTGTTTTCGGGTGACAGCGGACGCACATGGAGCGAGCCCTGCATGGTGGAATACTGCGACGGACTGTGGGGCAATTCCACCTCCGGGTACAACACCATAGTTGAAAGCCGCCCGGGAGAAATCACTATCGTATTTGACGACCCCAAGGCGCTGACGGATCAGCCCGAGGGGCACAAGCGTCAGGTATATATCCGCAGATACAAGGTGGTAAAGGACTGAGATATGTTCCGCGCTTTGCGCGCTGTCGAGATAATTCGGATAAAAAAGTGACTGCTGCGGCAGTCCTTTTTTATGCCGGAGACAATATGCTCCTGCCCATAGTACTTTCGCGGAAACTTTTAATGAAATGAATACAAAAGCGTTGAAATGCGGCGCGGGGTATGTTAATATAATATAATAAGAACGGTTATAATGAAAGGATGAAGAATAAAATGGAATACCGCTTTTCAGATAAAATGAGAGAGCTTAAGCCCTCTGCTATTCGCGAGATTTTCAAAAGTCTTTCCGATCCGGAGATCATCAGCTTTGCTGCGGGAAATCCCTCGCCCCTGTCTTTCCCCGTGGAGGATCTTGCACGCATTTCTGCGGACATTTTCGCAAACTCCTCCGTGCAGGCGCTGCAGTACAGCGTTACCGAGGGCTATCCACCCCTGAGAGAAGCGGCAAAAAAGCGTATGAAGGAAAAGTTTAATATTGACCGCGAGGGGGATATGACCATTATCACCTCCGGCGGGCAGCAGGGTATTGAGCTTGCCTGCAAGGCGCTGTGCAACGAGGGAGACACTGTTATCTGCGAGGATCCCACCTTTATCGGTGCACTTAATGCCTTCCGCTCCTGCGGCGCAAAGACCGTGGGACTTCCCGTGGGTGAGGACGGCATCGACTCCGCCGCCCTTGACAGAATGCTTACGGAAAACAGCCGCGCACGGCTCATATATCTTATTCCCACCTTCCAGAACCCCGGCGGCTTTACCATGCCGGAAAAGAAGCGGCGCGAGATTTACGAGATCGCCGTCCGCCATCAGGTTATGATACTGGAGGACAACCCTTACGGAGAGCTGCGCTTTGACGGTGAGGACATTCCTACTATCAAGAGCATGGACACCGAGGGGATTGTGCTGTATTCCTCCTCTTTCTCAAAGATTTTGTCTGCCGGTATGCGCGTGGGCTATCTTTGCGGGCCCGAGCCCGTAGTGCAGAAAATGGTGGTGGCAAAGCAGAGCGAGGATGTTCACACCAATATTTTCTTCCAGATGCTGACCTACCGCTATATGACGGAGTGCGATTTAGACGGGCATATAAAGGAAATCAACGACCTTTACAGGGCAAAATGCACCCTTATGCTGAAAACTCTCGACGAGTCCATGCCCGAGGGCGTAACCTACACCCGTCCCCAGGGCGGTCTGTTTATCTGGATGACTCTGCCCGACAAGATAAAAATGGAGGATTTCGTAAACCGCGCCATTAAGAGCAAGGTGGCTGTGGTGCCCGGAAACACCTTCCTTTGCGACACAGAGGCGCGCATCAACGCGGTGCGTCTGAACTACTCCACCCCCTCCGATGAGGATATTGTCCGCGGCTGCCGTATTCTCGGCGAGGTTGCAAAGGAGATGCTTTCAAAGTAAGCGCTCAGGCAGAAACCGCTTTGACGCAAACACCTACGGTATGTGAAAGGAGCATTGCAGTATGAATATCTGGCACGATATGCCCGCGGAGAGAATTACTCCGGAGCGTTTTTCCGCGGTAATTGAAATATCAAAGGGCAGCAAGAACAAGTATGAGCTTGACAAACAGACGGGACTTATCCGCCTTGACCGCATACTTTATACATCTACCCACTATCCCGCAAACTACGGCTTTATTCCCCGCACCTACGCGGACGATCTTGACCCGCTGGATGTACTGGTCATGTGCTCGGAGGAAATACTGCCCATGACGCTGGTGGATGTATACCCCATAGGCGTTATACGGATGATAGATCAGGGAAAGCTTGACGAAAAGATCATCGCAATACCTTTCAGCGACCCGAACTACAATATTTACCATTCCGTTTACGAGCTGCCCAAGCACATTTTCAGCGAAATGTGCCACTTTTTCACCGTTTACAAGCAGCTTGAGGAAAAGGACACGGCGGTGGACGATCTTGACGGTCCCGAAGAGGCAAAGAAAATCATCGCCAAGGCCATTGACAGCTATGAAAGGCTGTACGGCGGCAAAAAGGCGGACTGAGCGCGGCGCGGAGTGCTGAAGTGCTGCCGGGCTCGGCGAAGGAGGCAAAACACAGATGTTTATAGATAAAATTCAGATTTCCGTGAAAGCGGGTGCCGGCGGCAACGGCAGCGTGTCCTTCAGGCGGGAAAAATATGTTGCCAAAGGCGGTCCCGACGGAGGTGACGGCGGTCGTGGCGGAAATGTTGTTTTCCGCATTGACGAGGGCGCCAACACCCTGCTTTACTTCCGCTACAAGCGCAAGTTTGCGGCAGAGAGCGGCGGCGACGGCATGGGCGGCAAAATGCACGGCAAAAACGGCGCCGACCTTTATATACCCGTGCCCCGCGGAACTATCGTCAGGGACGCCGCAAGCGGAAAGATAATCAAGGATATGTCGGACGGAGAGAATTTCGTCATATGCCGCGGCGGCAGAGGGGGCTGGGGCAACAAGCATTTTGCCACTCCCACAAGGCAAATACCCCGATTTGCCAAAAACGGCATTCCGGGAGAGGAAAAGGAGCTTTTGCTGGAGCTTAAAATGATAGCCGATGTGGGTCTTGTGGGACTTCCCTCGGCGGGGAAAAGCTCGCTTCTGGCAAGCGTTTCCGCGGCTCGCCCGAAAATCGCCGACTATCATTTTACAACTCTTGAACCCAACCTCGGTGTAGTTAATACAGGCGAGGAAAGAGGCTTTGTTATGGCGGACATCCCCGGGCTTATTGAGGGCGCGGGAGAGGGCGCAGGCTTGGGACACGATTTTCTGCGCCATATAGAGCGCTGCCGTCTGCTGGTGCAGGTGGTAGACGCCTCCGGCATTGAGGGCAGAGACCCCTGCGACGATCTGAACACCATATCGGGAGAGCTTGAAAGCTTTTCTCCCGAGCTTGCGGCAAGACCGAGAATTGTCGCAGCAAACAAATGCGACCTGATTGACAGCGACAGCGAGCAGCTCCGCCGCCTTGAGGCGCTGGCGGATGCCGCGGGTTACCCCGTTGTACGCATTTCCACTGCTACGCGCAACGGTCTTGACACTTTGCTGCATATGATAGAGCGGGAGCTGTCAAAGCTGCCTCCCGTGACCGTCTACGAGGCTGAGCTTACTTCCGAGGACGAGGAGCGGGAACGCTACGAAAACGCTGTTCCCGAGGACACGGTCATAAAAAGAGCCGATGACGGCGCCTATGAGTGCAGCGGCAAATGGCTTGAAAAGCTGTGCGGGCGCATTTATTTCGACGACCGCGAGTCCCTTATGTATTTCCAGAAGTCCCTTAACGACAGCGGCATTATCGAAAAGCTGCGTGAGGCGGGCTGTACGGAGGGCTGTACGGTCAGGATGTTCGGCATAGAATTTGATTTTGTAGACTGATGACGGAAACCGGAATAAACACGGCATTGCCGGAAGAATTCAAAAAGCGCTCCCGGGCGCTTTTTGACAGTGAGGAGGAATACCGCCGTTTCATCGGCGCACTTGAAAGCGGCGGCGCGGTGCGCTCCCTGCGGATAAACACCCTGAAGGCGGGGGAAGAAGCCGTAGACTATCTTCTTTCCCATATGCAGCTTGAGCCGCTTTCCTACGGCGGCGGATATATTTTCAAAAGCGACGGTATAGGAGCCACCCCGTTGCATCATGCGGGCGCCTTTTACGTTCAGGACCCGGGCGCCATGTGCGCGGCAGAGGCTGTGCGCGACATCGTCACTCCCGATTTCAAAGTGCTTGATATGTGCGCCGCTCCCGGCGGGAAAAGCGCCCAGCTTGCGGCTTTTCTCACCAACATCGGAGACGGAATACTGGTCTCAAACGAAACGGACAGGGGGCGCGCCGCTATCCTTCGCGGAAATACGGAGCGAATGGGACACCGACGCAGCGTGGTTACAAACGCACCTCCCCGAAAAATCGCCGAAGATTTTTCCGCTTATTTCGATCTTGTGCTGACGGACGCACCCTGCTCCGGCGAGGGAATGATGAGAAAATACGTCACGGCCGTAAGCGAGTGGAGCGAGGATAATGTGAAAATGTGCGCCTTGCGTCAGGCGGACATACTGGACGAAGCGCAGAAGTGCGTTTGTCCCGGCGGTTATCTTTTGTATTCCACCTGCACCTTTTCCCTTGAAGAAAACGAAATGACCGTGGACGCTTTTCTTACCCGTCATCCGGAGTTTGAGATTACGGAAGTGCCCGAAATGCTGCGGGCGCTGACGGCGGACGGCGTGAATTTTGAAGGGTGCAGGCATGATATGAGCGCGTGCAGGCGGTTTTATCCTCATATTTCTGCTGGCGAGGGTCAGTTTTTCTGCCTCATGAAACATACTGACGACGGAGTTCGCGGCAGTTTTCAATCAAAAAGCGTGGCTTCTCCACTTACAAAGGATGAGAAAAAGGCTTTGGACAGCTTTTTTGAGAGCGTGGGACTTAACACTCCCACGGCGGTCAGCCTGAGAGGGAATATTATGCTGTCGGGAAATCTGCCCTGTCCTGAATACGCTTTGTGCTGCGGGGTCTGCGCGGGAGAGGTGACAAAAGGGAGGCTTGTGCCCCACCACCATCTGTTTACGGCGACGGGCACCTGCTTTGAAAACAGGATTGAGCTTTCCCCCGACAGCCGTGAAATTCAGGCATATCTGCGTGGGGAGACCGTAAATATACCGGGCAATATGAAAAACGGCTGGTACGCCGTTACCTGCTGCGGCTGTGCCGTGGGCGGCGGAAAGCTTGTGGACGGAGTATTGAAGAATCACTATCCGAAAGGTCTGAGAAACAGGTGACAGATAAACTGCACCATACCCGATGAGTATATGCGAGGCGCTGCCTCGCGCACCGCTTAGAACCTTTTTTGAGAAAAAGGTTCTAAGGACTCCAA
>JBJDYY010000167.1:0-12271 GCA_051867715.1 Candidatus Avispirillum sp. | reverse complement strand
TAGGCTCCACCCGCCTTTCCTTCGGCAGTGCGGACAAAATGCAGGAGCTTTTGAACCTGACCCCCGGCTCCGTAACAATTATGGGGCTTATGTATGACAAAGAGCATAAAGTCACCCTGCTTATCGACCGCGACCTTACGAAAAACGAATACATATGCTTTCACCCCTGCCAAAATACAGGTAGCGTAAAGGCAAAAACCGAAAAAATTTTCGGAGAATTTCTGAAATACACCGGACATACACCCACATATGTAACAATAAAAGCATAGTAAGAAAGGACAGAGTGAAATGACAGACAGAGAGCTTGTTTCCATGGCAGAAGAAGCGATGAGCGCCGCATACGCTCCCTACTCCGGCTTTAAGGTGGGAGCCGCTCTCACAGCTCATAACGGTAAAGGAGAAACACGGGTTTTCACAGGCTGCAACATCGAAAACGCCTCTTATTCGCCCACAATATGCGCGGAACGCGCAGCCGCGGCAGAAGCCGTCAAAAACGGATTTACGCACTTTGAAGCAATAGCTGTGTGCGGCGGCAAAGACGGTCATATCGAGGATTTCTGCCCGCCCTGCGGAGTATGCCGTCAGGTGCTGTGCGAGTTCGGCACGGACGACGCAGTTCTCATACTTTGGGACGGCAAAAAAACATACCGCTGCAGCTTCGGCGAAATGCTTCCCTTTTCTTTCAGAAAGAACAAACTTTTATAAAAGTATTTTCCAAAAACGCACAAAAAATATTGACAAACGCACTTTGTTGTGCTACACTAATTAAGCGCGCTTGAGAGATCCATTAGCTCAGCTGGCAGAGCATTTGACTTTTAATCAAAGGGTCCGGAGTTCGAATCTCCGATGGATCACCAAAAAGAAGCATCAATTCTTTGTATAGAATTGATGCTTCTTTTTTCATTTTCAGATTAACAGCAGTAAAAAATTTTTACAAGGTCATAAACCGGTCTCTTGATTTTCAGCGGGCGTTCAAAACCGATATCGTTTATAAATGACATTAACCTTTCGGTGTTTTTGGGATTCCACAGGCGTCTAACCGAAATATCGCAGAATTCACATCTCTCTGTCTTTGCAATATGCCTTAGATGTTCGTTCATCCTGTCGGTATTTGCTTCCGTAGCGGAGCATCTAACGGAAACAACTGCTATCCTGCACTTATTCACCGTTTTTACATGGCGTATAAGCTCTGTGTATTTAATATCAAATTCTGCGGGAGCGGTCTCGAAGCTTTCAATGTCAGCTTCTCCTAAATGTAGAATAACAGTTTCCGGACAAATAGGAGCGACGCAGGCGTCGTATACTTCGGCGGCGTTTGCGACTGAGAGCCCGTCTATACTTCTGTTGTACAGCGTTTCACTAATTGAAAATGCCTGACGCAGCTCGCACAGAGGTATGCTTTTGTCGCTTTTCCCGCCGAAAATAACGATCCCGCCGCTTTTTGCAAGCTCGTTCAGCTGCTTATATTTTTTAATCTCGTCCTCAAACATACCGTTTTCACCTGCCCTCCGGTACACTCTTTTTATCAAGTGACGAATTGCGGAAATAAACCGCAAGATCAAGCAGTACTATAATAAGATTTAACCCATAGGCAATCAAAACATAATTAATCTGATGAATATACATTTTTGCTCCTATACCGGCAACGTAACCGGTGATTATAAGAAGAATAAACGGAAGGCTCGTACCCTTTGCGGTTTTTGACCTCCAGGCTTTAATAACATTCAGCGGCCAGGACATACCGAAGCATACAAGCATAACGGTTTCAAGAACAGATCCCATGACAAAAGCTCCTTACTTGTTTATTTTGCAAACACATAATATCACCCAATACGGCTGAAGACAATTATATGAAAAATATAAACACGAATTTCCCGCGCTCTCACTTTTTTTACTTTCAAAAGCCGTTAAATACCGTATTTTATGTTATAATAACCTTGAATATTCGGCATTCCACACCGAAAATCGGACATAAAAAATAAGAAAGCTGCAAAAACTTATGAAAAATGACTCCGAAAAAGAAAAAAGCGTCCAAAAAAAGCCAAGCACGCTGAAAAGTATACAAAGGCTGTTTTTCAGAACTCAACTGATTTTGATAGTATCCCTCGCCCTGTTTCTCGGCGCGGCAGGAGCCATTACAAATATTCATTTTGAAACGGAAAAGCGGGATCAGAATCTGCAGAATATCGCAAAGGCCGTTGCCGGCTCCCCCATTCTTACCGACATCACCGACAAAGAAAACGCGACGGCAATTCTTTCCCAATATCTTGATTCCCTTAAAGACGCCCTTGACGATATTGATGTGATTTCCGTTGTAAGCAAAGACAATGTCCGCATATACCATTCAAACCATACGCTAATCGGCACAGTTTATGACGGCACACTGCCGCAGTTTGACGAAAACACCTCCGGCTACTACACCGCGGACGAAACAGGACCCTCAGGAACACAGCGCCGCGCATATGCCGCCATATATGACGAAAACGGCAACTATTCGGGATTTGTTATGTCCATAATGCTTATGAAAAACATCTGGGGAGAAACATATCAGATCCTTCTCATAAGCGCCGTCATAACCGCAGCGGCGGTGATTATCGAAATCATTATATCTGCAAAGCTGTCCGGACAAATCAAAAAAAGCCTGATGGGATACGAGCCGGATACCTTTACCGCCATGTACAAAATCAGGGACAATATTCTTGAGTCTCTTGAAGAAGGAATAATCGCCGTAGACAGCAAAGGCTGCGTTCAGTTTGTAAATGAAGCGGCAAGCGAAATGCTGAACAGCGGAGACAGCGATAAAAATAAAAGCATAGTCGGACAGAATATCAGCAGCGCGGGAGGCGACGCTGTACTTCTTAATACACTTGAAAGCGGCGAAAAGGAATTTAATATAAGCTCTGCCGACGCGGATATTCTCATAGACAGCATACCTATAAAAGAGGATAACGCCGTGGTAGGCGCCGTAGGTATACTGCATAACCGAGCCGAGTATACAAAGCTTATGGAGGATCTTGCGGGCAACCGCTATCTTGTTGACTCCATGCGCGCAAATAACCACGATTTTACCAATAAGCTTCATGTTATTCTGGGTATGATACAAATGGGTATGTACGACGAGGCAACAGCCTATATACAGAATATCAGTATGGTACAGCGCGAGTCCATAAGCAAAATCATGAATGCCGTCAGCGAGCCATCGGTGGCAGCGCTGCTGATAGGCAAAATCGCAAGAGCCTCTGAATTGAATATCAAATTCGTGCTTCGGGAAAACTGCAGTTACTGTCCGTCGGATATGAAGCTTCCCTCCGAAGCCCTTGTAACCGTCATAGGAAATTTACTTGACAACGCTTTTGACGCTATGAATGAAAACGCGGATTACAGGGCACCGAAGGAGCTTTTGTTCGGCATCTATTCCCGTCCGGGCGCGGTGCTGATTACCGTTGACGATACGGGGTGCGGCATAGACAAAAAGGATATCGACCGCATTTTTGAGAACGGATATTCAACCAAAGGCGACGGCAGAGGTACGGGACTTTATCAGGTAAAATCCATAGTAGACAGACTGGGAGGCACCGTAACCGTTGAATCTCAGAAAGATGCGGGCACATCGTTTTCCGTAAGCTTTGCAAAAAATAAAAATTCGGAGAAATAAGTCTGAAAACAGAATCAGCAGAGAGCGCAAATTATCCGGTTTCTGACACGATTTGTGTCTTTCGCCCAAAACACGGGCAAAATCCGCCTGCGGCGAAAACGACACAAATCCGAGGAAAGGTATGGTCATAAAATATGTATAAAATACTTATCGTTGAAGACGACCCTATGGTCGCAATGATAAATGAGCAATACATAAAACGCAATAATAGTTTTCAATTGTGCGGAAAATGCTCCGACGGCAAAGCCGCTCTTGATTTCCTTGAAAAAAACAGGGCGGATCTAATAATTCTTGATGTTTATATGCCGCACATGGACGGTTTTGAAACGCTGCGAAACATCAGAAGCAGAAAAATCCCGGTGGAAGCGATCATGGTAACGGCCGCAAACGACATAAAATCGCTGGAAGAAGCGCTTCGTCTCGGCGTTGTGGATTATTTGGTAAAGCCTTTTACCTTTGAAAGATTTCAAAGCGCTCTTGATAAATTCATAGCGCAGAACAAAGCAAAAAAAGACTTGGATACTCTCAGTCAGCAAAGCATTGATTATATTGTGGAGAACGCGCACAACAAAAGCAGCGAGCAATATCCTAAAGGCATACAGGAGAAAACTCTGGAGCTTATCATTTCTTTTCTGCAAAAAAGTCCCGACAAATGGATGACAGGCGACGAAATAGCAGAGCACTCGGGACTTACGGGCGTTACCGTCAGACGGTATATGAACTATCTTTCCGAAAGCGGCAAGGCAATAAGCCAAATGAATTACGAAACCGGCGGCAGACCCTGTATGATATACAGGATGAAAAAGTAGAATACTTATAAAAAAGAGAGGAAAATCCTCTCTTTTTCAGTGCATAAATTCACCGTCATTCATCAATCGTATATTTAGTCAGCTTCAAATCTACAGAATCCCCCGTAAGCGTCAAGGAATCACCCTCCAGCGAATAAGTAAAAGTAAGCTCCTCCGAGGAATCGGTGCTGATAAGGGTCAGGCGGCTTCCGCTGACGGAGTATTTCCCCGCCGTATTGGAAGTTACGGTATCGGAATCAATATCGTAAACCGCCCATATGAAAATATATTCCCCGTCGGAATTTTTGTAAAACTGCACGGCGTTGCGCGTGCCGTTAAAATCGTTGTACCATGTGCCGCAAAGCTTTTTCTCTGCGCCGCAGGCACACAGAGAAAACATAAGCAGCACGGCGCAAAACAGGCACAAAAAGTATTTTACTCGCGTTTTCATAAATTTCCAAAGTTATCTAAATTCCGTAAATACCGAAAAACTCAGTTAAGCATAGTTTGACCGCCGGTTACGGGCAGAGCCTGTCCGGTCTCGTACTTCTGATCGATTATATACTGAATTGCCCTCGTTACATCCTCAACGCGGCAACCCCGTCCGAGAGGTACTTTTGCCTCGTATGCGGCGCGCACATCGGCAACGGTTTTCGCTCCCGGCACCTTCCCCGCTTTAAGATACTGCACAAACAGTCCCTTTTCGGGATCGCTCCACAGAGGACCGTCCAGAAAGTTTCCGGGGCAGACAGCGTTGCATTTTATACCGTAAGGCGCAAGCTCCAAAGCAAAGGACTGAGTAAGTCCGATACCGCCGAATTTTGCCCCCGCATATGCGAAATTCTTGTTGGAGCCCAAAAGTCCCGATTTGGAGTTTATCTCAATAATATCCGCCATATAGTCGGGAGAAACGCTTCTCTGAAGCTTCATAGGCACGGTAGCGTATTTTGTGCAGATAAAGAACGCCGTATAGTCAACGCTTGTAACAAGCTCAAAATTCGCCTTTGTCATTTCCTCAAGGCTGCCTGCGCGCACGATTCCCGCGTTGTTCACGAAAATGTCAAGTCCGCCGAAAGCGCAGACAGTCTCGTCTATCATGGCTTTTACGCTGTCCTCGTCCGTCACATTTGCGCTGACGGCTATGGCACGGGTGCCGTACTCACGCATAATCTTTTCCGCCTCGACCTTTGCGCCGTCCGCGTTCATATCAACCACGGCAACATAAGCGCCCTTTGACGCCAGATACTCCGCAATTCCCGCACCGAAGCCCTGAGCACTGCCCGTAACTACCGCGATCTTGCCGCTGAGAGCGTCGCTGCCCTGCGCGTCGGTAACGGTAAATGTGCCGACTCCCTCAACACAAACGCTTTTTGCTCCGTTTCTGACTGACTCTGCCGCAGCTTCGGCGTCCTTTACCGATTTTTCGCATTTGCAGTCTGCGTCAAAAGACACATAAGCTTTTCCCTCAGCGCTGTAAGCCATTCTTATAACCGGCGCGATACCTGCCGCACGGCTCTTAATTTCAAAGTTGTCCATAAATAATCGACCTTTCAAAAATATTATTTGTGCAAGGCTTCTCTTCCCGCCTCGGCAAAATACCGTATTCTGTCGGAAAGAGAGGGCATTGAAGCTAAAGTATTTTCGCTGAACATACCGTTTTCAACATCAATTGAAGCAAGTCTCTCATGACCGATAAGTGCATATGTGGCGTCATACAGATGTCTGTACTCCGCCATTGCCTCGCAGACAAAAGACTGCCTGGGGGAGTTAATATCCTCCCCGCTTATCTGGAAAAATCCGTACTCATCGCACAGACGCATAATTCGCGAAAGCTGCTCCTTTGTGTTTCGTGAGGGCATATAAGTCACCGCGTCAAAGCCGAAATCCTTAAGAGCAGGCATAAGAGTGTCAAGATAGCTGTCCTCGAATTTCTGCGCCGCCTTGTCTCCCGTGGGACTCTCTCCCACATCACCAAGATAAGCGTAAGCGCATATGCCGCCGACGCTGTGAGCGAGCTTGCAAAACTCAGTAATGTGCATAAGCTCCTCGTCGGCGTCCACATATATGCGCCCCACAAGGCTTGACTTCAAAACACCCAGCACATCATACAGATAATACTCTTCGGGAGCGCTCAGAAGCTTCTCGACGGTTTTCTGCGCAAGAGTACCGCACAAAGCCTCAATTCTCTTTATGTCCTTATTCCTGTCCACGCCGACAAGCTTTTTTGTAAGGGCAAAAAGCACATGGCGCTCCGTTACGCTGCCGCCCCTGTCATACATGGAAAGCGGAAGCACATCCTTATCAAAATCAACATATACGCCTATGTCTCTGCATATTTCGTTAATATTTGCGCACATTTTGCGGTTGCGTATATTTCGCATTTCCCTGAGAGGAGACAGCACCTTTTCACATTCAGCTATATTCTGATGGGGAATGCCGTGCATGGTAACATAAGCAACGGAATTCTGGTCGGGATTGTTAAGTTTTTTCCCCTCAAGAGGAGTATCCGACACATCAGTGCGGCATTCAAAGCCTACGGTAACGGGCATTGAAATAATCTCGCCCGCCGCAATAAACTCCGAAATCCCGCCCACGCTGTCATGATCCATAATCCCCGCAGTGGAAAGTCCCGCTTTCCTCGCGCAGTAGACTGCCGCAGACGGGGTGTAGGGAGAAAAGGAATATGTGGTATGTATATGATTGTTTACCCATTCACCGCCGCGCCGTACTTCCGGTAAGTCGAGAGAAGACAGAGCCGAAAGTCTTTCCTCCGCGTCGGCATTTTGGTCAAATAATATCTTTTCTTTATCATTCATTCTGCATTTTCAAAGCTCAACGGCGGAGCTTCCTTTCCGCAAAGGTATCTGTATGCGTTCTTATATTCAGAAAGCTTTGCCGCGGCTTTCTTTTTGTAAACTATTCCGCCCGGTCTGTACGCCCTGAGCAGCACATTTTTCGGAGTGTCCTCCGGGTCGATAAGCTCAACCGCATCCGCGCAGTACCCGTAGGCTTCAAGCCGAAGGATGCGAAGCGCGTCGGTGGCGGCGTCACAGAATTTTGATTTCAGTACGGAATTCTTTGCAATAAAACCAAGCTCCCTGCAATCAAGTGCACGGCTGAGACTTCGGTGACAGCAAGGCGTGGCAAGCACCGCGGAAGCACCAAGCACCGCCGCCCGCTCAAGCACAATATCAGTCGCCGTGTCGCAGGCGTGAAGGCTTATTACAAGGTCGGGAGCAGTCTCAGGCGAATACCTTGACACATCGCCCGCCGTAAAGGTCATTTCGGAAAAACCGCATTTCTCTGCAATGTCGCGGCAAAAATCCATAACGCTTTCCTTAAGGTCAACGCAGTCAATAATAATTTCACGGTGAAGCACCCTCGTAAGATAGTAGCAAACCGCAAAGCTGAGATAGCTTTTTCCGCAGCACAGATCTGCCACACGCAGCACACCGTCCTTCGGCAGATGCTTCATCATATCGCCCACATGCTCCAAAAAACGGTTTATCTGACGGAATTTCGCCTGTTTCTTGTCGTGGACGCGCCCGCTTTTATCTGAAATGCCCAGGTGTATGAGAAAATCCTCGTTGCCGTCAAGAATATAATTCTTTTCTTTCTCGCCGGTGATTTCACAAGGCTTCCCGCTTCCGATACTGCCGCGTACGGAAAGATTCACCTTTCCCTTTTTGCTGACCATAAGGGACGCACTGCCTCCCGCATCGTTGATTTCTCCACGCTTGAAACGCTCCGCAAGAAGTAAAATCTTCTCTTCAACCTGTCCGAGCGCAATATTCTCCTGCCGCACCCTGCCCTCCGTGCAGGCGTATTCAAGACAAAGCACGGGAGAACCGGAAACGGTTTTCAAAACGCCCTTGACTTTGAGAACATCCCTATCTCCCGCAGGAGAAGCAAGAACCACATTTCTGAGGGTCATTGACGAAGCCGAAAGTGACGCAAGAGAAGCAAATTTCAGATACTTCCCGTCACTCATCTCCGGAGTCGTCCTTTTTCTTTTTGCTCTTTATGAGTACGGTTTTGTTTTCCTCGCCGCGCACAAGCCTGATAATGTTTTTCCTGTGCTGAAACACAACGAAAAGTCCCGCCGCAACGGCAATTATCTCCACGCTTTTATCCGCGCCGTTAAGTCTGTTCAGCAGTACGGGATAAGCCATGCCACAGATAACAGAAGCAAGTGAAACATATTTTGTACCCAGAACTATTCCCACGAAAAGCACAAAAAGTATAACGGGGATATACCACAAATTCATGCAGATGCTCGCAAAAATGACCATGGCGGCAAAGCAAGCCACGCCCTTGCCTCCCCTGAATTTGAAGAACACGGGATAGCTGTGACCCACCATGCAGGCAAATCCCGCAATGAACAGAGCCAAAAAGCGAAGCTCCTCATGATAGAAGCAAAGCGGACCGATAGCCATAGCCACAACAGTTTTCAAAAGGTCGCAGACAAAGGTCAGCGCCCCCGCTTTTTTGCCGTATGTACGCAGCATATTTGTGCTGCCTGCGTTGCCGCTGCCGGAGGAGCGGACATCGCTGTGGTACAGCTTGGACGATATAATAATACCGAAATTCAGGCTGCCTATAAGATACGCCGCAATAACAAGCAAGGCTATACTGATAATATACGCGGCATTTACACCGAGCCCCCATTGGAGCAGCCGGTAAAATAAGCTTTTCATCTGTAAAGGGTGAGCGTCAGGAGTCGCTCTCTCCTTTCTGTCTTATAATTATTTTAATAGGAGTACCCTTGAAACCGAAGGTCTGACGGAGGCAGTTTTCAATATACCGCTGATAAGAAAAGTGAAACAGCTCGGCGCTGTTGCAGAAGCATACAAAAGTAGGCGGTGCAACCGAGGTCTGAGTCATATAGTATATTTTCAGTCTTCTTCCCTTGTCGGAGGGAGGCTGAACTCTGTTGACTGCCTCAGCCAACAAATCGTTCAGCATACCTGTGGAAATACGGGTATTTGCCTGATTGTGTACATAATTTATATACTCAAACAGCTTTGTGACTCGCTGCCCTGTTTCAGCAGATATAAACAGTAAGGGAGCGTAGGTCATATAAGAAAGCGCATCGTATATCTTTTTGGTAAAGGAATTGACCGTAGTATTGTCCTTGTCAATTAAATCCCACTTGTTGACGCAGATAATAGTGGCTTTTCCCGCCTCATGGGCAATACCGGCTATCTTTTCATCCTGCTCGGTTATACCCTCCGCGGCGTCGATAACCAAAAGACATACCTGAGCGCGCTCCACCGCCATTTTTGCTCTGAGAACGCTGAACTTTTCAACTCTGTCCTCAACCTTTGACTGGCGGCGTATACCGGCGGTGTCAATAAAATTGTACTTCCCGAACTCATTTTCAAAGCGTGTGTCTATGGCGTCACGGGTAGTGCCCGCAATATTTGAAACAATAAGCCGCTCGTCACCGAGAATTCTGTTGATAAGCGAGGATTTTCCCGCATTAGGCTTGCCTATAACAGCCACATTTATAACATCGTCGTCGCTGTCGTCGTTTTCAAATTCGGGAAGCGCGTCGATAACTGCGTCAAGCAAGTCACCGCTGCCGCTGCCGTGAAGCGATGACAGAGCAATAGGGTCAATATCGAAGCCCAGCTCGTAAAACTCGTAAAACTCAGGCGGAACATCGCCTATCCTGTCAACCTTGTTAATCACCGGAATAACAGGCTTTTTTGATTTTTTCAGCATTACGGCAATATCAAGATCATCCGCAAGCAGTCCCGTTCGTATGTCGCACATAAATACGATAACATCAGCCGTATCTATTGCAATCTGCGCCTGCTCACGCATTTTTTTGAGAATCAAATCGTCTGTTTTCGGCTCAATTCCGCCCGTATCAATAACTATCATGGTCTTTCCGCGCCACTCGGTCTCGCCGTAAATGCGGTCGCGGGTAATGCCCGGGGTGTCCTCCACAATAGCGCGGCGCTCACCGATGAGCTTGTTGAACAGGGTGGATTTACCCACATTCGGTCTGCCCACTATTGCTATAACAGGTTTTGCCATATATTTCCGATTCCTTTCGTAATTTCCTTTTTCTGTTTTGCCGACTCTATGCTATTCCCTGCCCAGAAGTCTCATAAGAAACTCAGCGCCATCGTTTTCGTTGAACACAAGAGGCACGCCCAAAGCTTTTGAAAGCGCCTCCGGAGTCATTCCGCACAGAAACAGATCTCCCTCGCTGCGAAGCACATTTCTTGACAGCAGAAGCTCCTCACCAAGCGGCTTGTCCCTAAGCTGCTCTGCAATATCCCGTCCCGTAAGAAGCCCCGTTACCGTGACCTCTCCGCCGAAAAAGTTGTTTTTTACTGCATATACATGAATTTTAAGCCCCGGGCACCGCTCAGAGAGAGTGCCGCAAAGCTCGCTGATAAGTCCGTACGCAGCCTCGCCCGTGGCAACGGAAACCTCCCGCCGCACCTTAAAATCTTCGCCGTCAAGCATTGACAGCATAGACATAAACTCATGCTCGAAGCTCGAAAGCATACCGACACCGTTTTCAAGCTGAGAAAAATCGCCCCAAAACTCAAAATCCGGCAGGGGAGTTCCGCTTTTCACATAAAACTCATCGGAAGCATAAAAAATACGCTCTCCGAATTTTTTAACACACTCGTCCCCGAACCCTGTCACCTGACGGATAACCTCGGCACATTCCGCCGGGGTGAAAGGCTCCAACGGGTACAACTTTTCCCGGTACGCCGTAAGTCCCGCCGGAACAACAGATACGCTGTCCATCTGCGGATAATACTCGGAGAGATCGCGCATAGTGCGCATAAGCTCCTCGCCGTCGTTTATACCGCGGCATAAAACTATCTGAGCGCGCAGCTTTATACCGGCGTCAGCCAAAGTGCGCAGATAAGACAAAACCTCGCCGGAGTGCTTGTTTTTCATCATTTTGACCCGCAGCTCCGGATTTGTGGTATGCACGGAAACATTGACGGGAGAAATGTGCATATTTATAATGCGCTGAATATCGGAAGGCTTCAGATTGGTAAGCGTAATATAGTTGCCGTGTAGAAAAGACAGTCGGGAATCGTCGTCCTTAAAATAAATCGAAGAGCGCATCCCCGGGGGATTCTGATCGATAAAGCAGAAAATGCACTTGTTTTCACAGGTGTGCTTTTTGTCCATCAAAGGGGTAGCAAATTCAAGACCTATATCATCGTACTCTTTCTTCCTGATAAGGACGCTGAAAGGCTCCCCGCGCCGCCGCAGGGATAGAATTATCTCCCGCTCCGCAAGATAGAAGCGGTAATCAAGCACATCGCAAATTTCATGTCCGTTAACGCTGAGAAGCACGTCTCCGGGCATAATACCGTGCTTTTCAGCTCTGGAATTGCTGTCAACACCCACTATTTCTACCATCGGCGCACCTCCCCTTCTTTTCATTATATTATACTATAATTTACCCATAAGGTCAACAATTACGCATAAAAAACACCGTCTTAAGGGCAAAAAGCAAAAGCCCCTGAAACTCAGGAGCTTTTGAAAACATAATACTTATTGCAATTCACTCTGCAGCGTAAACGCTTACCTGCTTTCTGCCGCCGCGGATATGCTCAAACTTTACCTTACCGTCGATAAGTGCGAACAGAGTGTCATCGGAGCCGCGACCCACATTGTTGCCGGGATGGATATGGGTGCCTCTCTGACGGATGATGATGTTGCCGGCGAGAACTGCCTGTCCGTCGGACTTCTTAACGCCGAGGCGCTTTGACTGACTGTCGCGGCCGTTCTTGGAACTACCGACACCTTTCTTATGTGCAAAAAACTGCAAACCTATTCTAAG